>CAJKDR010000012.1 GCA_905198755.1 uncultured Clostridiaceae bacterium | reverse complement strand
AAACGAGGACGGCGACATGGCCAAGTGGTAAGGCAGGAGCCTGCAAAGCTTTCACCCCCAGTTCGAATCTGGGTGCCGCCTTTTATATTAAAAAAGACCTTAAGGTTTAAGGTCTTTCTCTAATCTTTATTATTCAGCTGTTTCTTCTGTACTTTCTGTTGCTTCTATCGCTGTTGTTTCTTTAACTTGTTCTTCTTGAACTGGTTTGCTTCCAAATGAGAATACTTTTCTTTCTGCTCTTGTTTTTTCTTCGAATTTCTTATTGAATTCTTCTCTTGCTATATCTAATGTTTCTTGCATTGCTCCAAACATTTCTTCTACATCATTTCTTGTAAAATCGTATACACTACTTCTAGACATTGGCTCTAGTATTTGTATATCGTGTATTACATTGTTTACCCTTTTTCCTGCACTTTCCATAAATTTTTGTCTTTTTTCTTCGTTTACTTCCATTGTTTTTTCTCCCTTCATTTGTTACTTTTATGCTAACAATTATAATTTATATCATATCTATTTTTTAAAATCAAGTTTTAAAATACAAAAAGCACCTTATTTATATAAGGTGCTTTTGATATAATATATTATTCTGCTTTTGGTGCATCTGCTACAGTATCAGCTGTTTCATTTGCTACTTCGTTTTCTACTACAGGTTCTTCTGTTAGTTCTTCTTTAAGAACTATTTCTTTGTTTTCGATTCTTGCTCCTAATTTTTCTTTTGTCTTAGAAGCTTTTCCTATTCTATCTCTTAAGTAGTATAGTTTTGCTCTTCTTGCTTTACCAACTCTTACTACTTCTACTTTTTCTATCATAGGAGAATGGATTAAGAATGTTTTTTCAACACCTACACCATAAGATATTTTTCTTACAGTAAATGTTTGATTTAATCCTCCACCTTGTTTTTTAATTATTATACCTTCGAAAACCTGTATTCTTTCACGATTACCTTCTTTTATCTTAACATGAACTCTTACTGTGTTACCAATATCTAATACTGGTATTTTGTTTTTTAATTGTTCGTGTTCGATTGATTTTATTACGTCCATTATTCTATTACTCCTTTCTTTTTTAGTAACTCTGGTCTTTTTTTCTTAGTTATTTCTAGAGACTGTTCTCTTCTCCATTTTTTTATATTTTCATGATGACCAGATAACAATATTTCTGGAACTTTTTTATTTAAAAATACCTCTGGTCTTGTATATTGTGGATATTCCAAAAGTCCATTTGTAAATGATTCTTCACTTACTGATTCTTTGTTTAATACCCCTTCTACATATCTACTAACAGAATCTATTAATACCATTGCTGGTAGTTCCCCTCCTGTTAATACATAATCACCTATAGATATTTCTTCGTCTACAATCTCATCTAATACTCGTTGGTCTATTCCTTCATAATGTCCACAAAGTAAAATTAAATGTTCTTGTTTGCTTAATTCTTCAACTTTTTGTTGATTTAATACTTTTCCTTTTGGAGATAAGTAAATCACTTTAGCATTTTCTTTATGTTGTATAAACATATAAGAGTCATATACTACATCTGGCATCATTACCATACCAGCGCCACCTCCATAAGGTGTATCATCAACTTTTTTATGTTTATTTTTTGAAAAATCTCTGATATTTATAGTATTAATCTCAATTATTTTTCTTTCTAACGCTTTTCCAATTATACTTTCTTTTAATGTTTCAAACATCTCTGGAAAAAGTGTTAACACATCAAACTTCATATTTATTTCCTTGCTTATTTTATAAATTCTAATCCATTTAATAGTTTAACAATTATCTTTTTTTCTTTTATATCTACTTTCTTAACAACATCTGGTATTACAGGAAGTAGTATTTGTTCTTTTTTATCATTTTCAACTACATACACGTCATTTGCACCTGGTTGAAGTACCTCTTTTAATTTTCCTAAAAGTTCATTTTCTTCTGTATAAACTTCTAGTCCAATTAAGTCCACAATAAAATATGCTCCTTTTTCTAATTTTATATCCTCTCTTTTGGCGAACAAATATAAATTTTTAAATTTAAGTGCTTCTTCTATTGTTTCTATACCTTCTGCCTTAACTAAAACTAGATTTTTAGAAAATTTAATTTCTTCTATTTTTAGCTCTTTGTAGCGCTTTCCTTCTTGTATGTATAGTGTTTTAAAATCTTTAAATTGATTGTTATTATCTACTAATGGAACAACTTTTAAGAATCCTTTTATTCCATATGAATTAACAATTTGACCAACTTCTAATAAACCTTCCATAGTTTATCTCCTAGTCTAAGAATTCAATTGAAACTCTTTTGTTTTCTTTAGATGCAACAGCTTTCATTATAGTTCTTATTGATTTTGCTATTGATCCTTGTCTACCAATTATTTTACCCATGTCTTCTTCAGCAACTTTTACTTCAAATATGATAGATTGCTCTCCATCAATTTGATTTATAGAAACTGCTTCTTTGTTACTTACTAATGTGTTTATAATTGTTTCTAATATTTCTTTCATTGTCAAATTCCTTCCTTTTGCGATATACTGATTACTTTAAAATTATTTTACTTCGATTAATTTTTTAACAGTATCTGTTGGTTTTGCACCATTTTTTATCCATTTTTCAACCTTTTCTCTATCT
This sequence comes from uncultured Clostridiaceae bacterium, assembly GCA_905198755.1. Taxonomy (GTDB): domain Bacteria; phylum Bacillota; class Clostridia; order TANB77; family CAG-508; genus HGM13634. The sequence continues at coordinate 15,764 of CAJKDR010000012.1, read as the reverse complement.
AATACTATTGTTCCTGGGTTTGTCATTGGATCATATGTTCCTAATTGTTCTATTATTTTACCATCTCTTGGAGATTTTGAATCTGCAACAACTATATGATAGAAAGGTGCTTTCTTTTTACCAAATCTTTGTAATCTTATTTTTACCATACCTTTCACCTCCTTCAAAATTTGTAAAAAGCAAATCTTGCATTATTCATTATTTACTTCTCACTATTAATCTATATATAAAACCTTAATAACTAATTTGTAATTGAAAAATTTTACATCATTCCTTTTAAAGAATTGGCATCAAAATTTTTCATCATCTTTTTCATTCCACCTTTTTGATTTTTCATTTTTTTAACCATACTTTGTGTCATTTCAAAAGATTTTATGAATTTATTTACATCTTGTACTGTTGTACCAGATCCTTTTGCTATTCTTAATCTTCTACTTCCATTTAATAATTTTGTATTTCTTTTTTCTTTTTTAGTCATAGAACATATAATAGCTTCTATTTTAACAAATTCTTTGTCATCTACTTTTACATCTTTTAATTGGTTCATTCCAGGTATCATTTTTAGTAATGATGAAAATGAACCCATTTTTTTTATTTGTCTTAGTTGTGATAAATAGTCATCCAAATCAAATTCTTGTTTTCTTAATTTTTGTTCTAACTTTAATGCTTCTTCTTGATCGAATGATTCTTCTGCTTTTTCTATTACTGAAAGTATATCTCCCATTCCTAAAATTCTTGATGCCATTCTTTCTGGATGAAATACTTCAATATCACTTAACTTTTCTCCTGTAGCAGCAAATTTAATTGGTTTTCCTGTAACTTTCTTTACTGACAATGCTGCACCACCACGTGTGTCACCATCTAATTTTGTAAGTACAACACCATCTAAGCCTACATTTTCACTAAATGATGTAGCTACATTTACTGCATCTTGACCTGTCATACTATCTACAACTAAAAGTATTTCATGAGGCTTAATCTCTGATTTTAATTTTTTTAGTTCTTCCATTAAAGCTTCATCTATATGTAATCTTCCTGCTGTATCTAGTATAACAACATCATTCATTTTAGACATTGCAACATTCATTGCTTGTTTTGCTATGTGTACAACATCTTTTGAGTTTTCATTTGCAAATACTGGAATGTTTAATTGTTTACCTACAACTTGTAATTGCTTTATAGCTGCTGGTCTATAAACATCACATGCTACTAACAATGGCTTTTTTCCTTGTTTTCTAAGTAAATTAGCAAGTTTTCCTGCTGTAGTTGTTTTACCTGAACCTTGAAGTCCAATTAGCATAATTACTGTTGGCGGATTTGGAGAAAAGTTTATTTTGCTCTCTGTTCCTCCTAGCAATTCTACTAGTTCATCTTTTACTATTTTTATAACTTGTTGTCCTGGTGTTAATGACTTTAGTACATCTTGACCTAATGCTTTTTCTTGAATTCTATTATTAAATTCTTTTACTATTTTGTAGTTAACATCTGCTTCTAGTAATGCAAGTTTAACTTCTCTTAGCATTTCTTTTAAGTCTGATTCTGTTATTCTTGCTTTTCCTCTAAGCTTTCTTGTAACTTCTTGTAATCTTGATGATAGTCCTTCAAAAGCCATATTTTCACATTCCTTTCTTATTATCAACGGGAATTATATTATTGTTGTTAATTGTTTTTTTACATTTTCTAATATTTTAGCTATTTGTTTATCTGAATAGTTCGTTTGAATTTTTGTTATTTGTTCTAATATATCTTCGATTTTTTTTTCGTTTCTTAGTGTAGTTTTCATGATTTGTAGCTTTTCTTCATATTCGAAAAGTTTATTTTCCCCTTTCTTAATATTATCTCTAGCCGCTTGTCTTGTGATGTTATAATTTTCAGCAATTTCAGATAGAGATAAATCATTGTTATAGTAGTCATTTATATAATCAAATTGTTTTTCTGTTAATAACTTGCCATATATTTGGCATAACATACTAATTTCTATTTTTTTATCCATAACTACTCCTTTAAATGTAATGCTATAATACTTTACACCATTTTTACGAATTTGTCAAGTATTTTTAAAGAAAAAAACAAGCTAAAATCAAAGTTTTAGCTTATTTTTATATTATTCATTTCAATTTGTTTACATAATTCTTTTTCATTATAACAACTTCTTTTTTTAAACTTTTATTATTATCATCATCTATGGCCATAATCAAATAAAATTTATACTCTCCATTTTGTTTTAATTTATTTTCTGAGTTATAAAAAAGATAGTAATGTTCAACTGTATTAAGGTATTTGTCCCATTTTTCAGTAGTTCCATCTGGTAATTCAACTCTAATAAACATATTTCGATAATAGCCTTTTACTATATCTTGAGTAAACTCTTTATTTTGTAACATTTGTTTATAATCTTTTGTAATATCAAGATTATTCATACTGAAGTTTTTTCTTTCTCCATAATAATATGTGTACCAAGCATAATACAATTTTTGTTCTGTATCTATTCCGAGTTCAATATTCTTTTCATCTTTTAAACACTCTTCCATTGTATTATATTTACATGGTTCTTCTCTTTTTTTAATTTCTAAATTGCTTCTTGTACTAATTGAAAAATAATATGTATTAGTATTATCTATAAGAGGTTTTTCAGTATACTCATCAATTGAATTATATAATGATGCTTCATCTTCTAATTCTTCTTTAATTATATTCCATTTTTCTTCTTTGGTATATGTTTCTGTTATATATTCATAAGTATTATTTTCCAGCATATGAATTCCTGTATAATCTGATGTAATTATCCACTCTAGTACCGCATCTCGTGGTATATATGTATTTTCAAGTTCTCCATGTTTTGCTATTTCCACTGAATAATCTTCATTTATTCTTATATCATATTTTTCATTTTCAATGGTTATAATATTCCCCATTCTTGTACTATTCTCAAATGCTGTTTGTACTCCTTCTAAAATTGTTTTCCAATTATAGTTTATATTAGATACCATTATTTCTTGCTCTTTTATAGTTGCTCTTTCTTTTAATTGTGCCATTTCATGAGTTTTCGCACTATTTTTAGCTTTTGATATCAGTCCTCCAGATATTGCTATACTTATAGTTATTCCTGACAATATTAAGAGTACAATTATTGTGATTATTAATGCTATTAGTGTAATTCCTCTTTGTTTAATTAAAGTATTTCTTTTAGATTGTTGACAGACAGTGTCGTCAGTCCATGCATTTTTTATTTTTTCTCTAGATATTCCGTGTGTGTACAGTATCAATGGTTTCAAGGTTTTTATTCATCTTTTGTTTTCTCCTTTTATTTATTCGGGTATTTCTTTATAGCACAGGCGGACAGAGTCGTCCGCCCATACATTTATCTTTACAGATTCAACATACTTAATAGAATCGTTCCCTACGTTATTTAAAGAATTCTTCAAATTCTTCTTGTGATATTGTTTCTTGTATTATTAATACTTGTGCTACCGCATCTAATATGTTTCTATGTTTTTTTAGTATTAATTGTGCTTTGTTATATGCTTCGTCTATTAATTTTTTTATTTCTTTTCCTATTGTGTCTTCTATATTTTCTCCAAATATTTGTAGTTCATATGGATTGTCTGTTTTTAATGATATTGGACCTACTTTTTCGCTCATACCATATACTGTAACCATATCTCTTGCTATTTTTGTTGCTACTTCTATATCATTGCTTGCTCCTGTTGATATATCATTTAATGCTAGCTTTTCTGCTGCTCTTCCTCCTAGTAATGATATCAATTTTTCTTCCATTTCTGTTTTTGATACATAGTATTTGTCTTCATCTGTTTTATACATTGTATATCCGCCAGCGACGCCACGTGGTACTATTGATATTTCCTTTACATCATCACTTGTTTCTAAGAATTTACTTACTATAGCATGTCCAGCTTCATGATATGCTGTTAATTTTTTGTCTTTCTCTGATATTACTCTACTTGTTTTTTGAAGTCCTACTGTAACTTTTTTTATTGCTTCTTCTATATCTTCTTGTTTTATTTTTTCATGTTTATTAACTGTTGCAATAATTGCTGCTTCGTTTAATATGTTTGCTAGTTCTGCTCCTGTAAATCCTGCTGTATCTTCTGCTATGCTTTTTAAGTTTATTCCATCTTCGAAATTTTTATTTTCACTGTGTATTTTTAATATTTCTTCTCTTCCTTTAACATCTGGTGGTGCTATCATTATTTGTCTGTCAAATCTTCCTGGTCTTAGCAATGCTGTATCTAACATTTCTGGTCTATTTGTTGCTGCAAGTACTATAACAGCTTCATTTGTTTCAAATCCATCCATCTCTACTAATAATTGATTTAGTGTTTGATTGTTTTCTGTTTCTGCACCGCTATTACTTGTTCTTCTTGCACCTATTGCATCGATTTCATCTATGAATATTATACATGGTGACATTTTTTTAGCTTTTTCGAATAATTTTCTAACTCTTGAAGCTCCTAAACCTGCAAACATTTCTATAAATTCTGATCCGCTCATAGATATAAATGGAACTCCTGCTTCTCCTGCTACTGCCTTTGCTATTAATGTTTTTCCTGTTCCTGGTTTACCACAAAGTAATATTCCCTTTGGAACTTTTGCTCCCATTGTTTCATATCTTTTTGGATTTTTAAGAAAATCTACGATTTCTACTAATTCATTTTTTTCTTCTTCTAATCCTGCTATGTCTTTAAATCTTACATTGGTATCGTTTTCTTCTCCATCATATATTTTCTTTTCTCCACCAAATCCTTGCATTTTATATAACATTAAAAACATAGCTACTATTACTAATGTTGGAATAAATTGTACAAGTACACTTGCAATTTTTACAAGTGCATTTGTTTGTTTTTGTATTAATTTAATTTCATTTCCTTTTTGAACTTTTTCTTGTATTAATTCTGTAAATGCTTCTGTATCTGGTATACTAACTGTTTTTGTTGCTTCTTTGTCTTCTTCTTTTCCTTTATATTTTACTTTTGCTGTTGATGTTTTACTTCCTGCTGTCATTTCTATTTCTGATATTTCTTTATTGTCTATCTGTTTTATTAAATCTGTATATGCAATTTCCGTTTCTTTGTTTTTATTTTCAGTATAAAAATATCCAAACACCATTCCAGCAATCAATATTATACTTATTATTGTTGTTAATATATAGGTTAACTTATCTTCTGATTTCTTATTTTGTTTTTTGTTTTTATCTACCATTTTATTCTCCTTATTTTTCATTGCACAATATTAATTATTATCTGTACTGTTAAATGTCGCGTCACCTATAGGTTCATCTGATGATTCTTCCTTCTTCTTTTTCTCTTTATTTTTTTCTTTTGTTGAATCATCTTCTTGTTTTTCTTTTTTATCTTCTTTTGTTTTTTCCTTTTCTTCTTCTTTTTGTTTTTCTAATTCTTCTTTTACTTTTAATTGTTCTTGTGCTATTTTTATTAATTCAGCTTGTCTATTTATAAAATCTGTTTTTATCATTAATATCGCAACAACTACATATATATATGAAATTGTATTATACATTATTTGGAAGTATTTGATTTCAAAACCTGTAAATAAATTTACAATTATATATGTTAAGTTTAATAATACTGGTAATGTTATTGAATGTGCTGCTACATTGAAAGATGGCTCATATTTTAATTTTATTCTTGAGAATCTTGATACGATATATGCAAGCAATGAAAGTATTAAAACATCAATCATTATACTTACAAAATATAGTATAAATAAATACAGATACATTACACAATATACGCTTAATGAAATAGATACAACATTTAATTTTTCTATTTCATTTACTACATCTTGTTTATTAAAACTTTGTACATTATAATTAGCTAAAACGTCTGTATATTTATAAGTTAAATTTGTACTAGAATTATATATTTGTACAGCATCTTTTGTAAACACCACAGCTGCTCCAAACTTATTTATATTTTCATTATACTTTTCTTTTATTTCTCCTTGTTCTATATTAGTATCTAATATAATAGTTCCAATCATTTCTCCATAATCTTCTATTATCGTAGGCTCTTCTGCTTCTGCAGATAGTTTTCCTTCTTGATATGAAAATTCTGGTAATTTTTCTTTTAACCCTATATACAATTTGTTTACATTTGTAACTATCTTTGCTGTATATGCTATACATACTATTGCACAAAATATTGCTATTAATTTTATTAAATATTTAAATGCTACTCCTTTTCCTTCTAGCGCAAAATCTTCATATTTATCAAAATCTTTTATACTTTTTAATACTTTTTTAAAAAATCCTTCTTCTTTTTTTGTTTCTTCAGCCATTTTTATCTCTCCTATTTTTTTGTTATTTCCATGCCATCTTTTGTATCTTTAACATTATATCCTAAACTTGATATTTTATCTCTTAATTCATCTGACAAACTCCAGTTCTTATCACTTCGTGCTTGTTTTCTTTCTTCTACTAGTTTTTCTATTTCTTCTGGTAGTTTTTCATCTTTTTCTTGTTTATCTATTTCTAAGCCCAAAACTTTATCAAAATCTAATAATAGTTCTGCTAATTGTTTTGATTTTTTTTCATATCTTATAATGTTCCATACAACTCCCATTGCTTGTGGCATATTTAAATCATCATTTATAGCTTCAATAAATTCTGCTTTGAATTTTTTTATTATTTCTTCATCTATATTATCGTTTCCATTTAGATGTTTTTGATAACCTTCTTTTAACCTTTTTAAAGATACTTTTGCCGCATCCATTGCTTCAAATGTAAAGTTAATCTTTTTTCTATATAATGACGAGAAATTAAACATTCTATAATCCATTGGAGAGTAACCTTTTTCTTCTAAGTCTTTTAATGTATATAAGTTATTTAAGCTTTTTGACATTTTTCCACCATTTACTTGTAAGAAATCAACATGCATCCAATAATGTGCTGGTATCTTTCCGCAATAGCCTTTTCCTTGAGCTATTTCATTTTCATGATGCACAGGAATATGATCTATACCTCCAGTGTGGATGTCAAACTCATCTCCTAAATATTTATTTCCCATTGCTGAACATTCTAGATGCCATCCTGGGTAACATTTTCCCCAAAATGAATCCCATTTCATTATATGATTTTCTGGTGCTTTAATCCAAATAGCAAAGTCGGATATATTTTTTTTATTTGGATCAAAATCTACTCTAGCTCCTGCCTTTTGTTCATCTACATTTAAATTTGATAATATTCCATATTTATCTAATTTTGATGTATCAAAGTATATTGTATTTTCTGTTTCATATGCATAACCATTTTTTATTATTTGTTTTACATAATCTTCCATTACTTTTATATGTTCTGTTGCTTTTGCAATTATCTCTGGTTTATCTATATTTAATAAATCTAAATCATGCATAAATGCTTCTGTATAAAATTTTGCTATTTCAAATGGATCTTTATGTTCTCTTTTTGCTGCTTTTAGCATTTTGTCTTCGCCTTCATCAGCATCTGAAACTAAATGTCCAACATCTGTTATATTCATAACATGTTTTAATTTATATCCATTATATTTTAATACTCTTCTTAGCGTATCCATAAATAAATACGCTCTTAGATTTCCTATATGTGCATAATAATATACTGTTGGTCCACAAGAGTATATTCTTACTTCTTTATCATCTATAGGTACAAACTCTTCTTTTTTTCTTGTTAGAGTATTATAGAATTTTATCATGTAATCTCCTCTTTCTTATGGTGTTGTTTTATTTTCTTCTTTATTATCATTTTTATCATCTGTTTTATTATCTTCTGTTGGTTTTGTTGTTGTTGATTTTACTACAACTTTTCTTGTTACTTTTGCAACATTGTCATTAGAATCTTTTACTGTATATGTTATTGTATATGTTCCTGCTTTAGATGTATCTACTGTTCCTGAAATTTCAATTTTTGAAGTTAAATCTCCATCTATATCATCTTCTGCTGTTGCACCTTGCTCTGTATATGTTTCTCCAACATTTAATTTAATTGTACTACTTCCTTTTAATTTTATTGTTGGAGCTTTATTATCTCCACTACATTTTGTACACTCTCCAGTAGGCAACATATATTTTGCATCTCCTGCACTCTTCCAAGCTGTGCTATCTTTACTTCTTGTTATAAATACTTTTGTTCCTTTTTGTAAACATTTATCTGTTGCTATTTTTCCTGATTCCTTACAAATTTCTGCTGTTACATGTGTTGTACAAGTTTTCTTTGGAACAGTTCCTTTTACAAAGTATTCTGTATATACTCTGCTACCTCTTGGGTCATTTTTACAATTATCTGAAGCTAACATTCCAGAATCCTTACAAACACTTGCTGTAACTATTCCACTAGGTTGTTCGAATGATGCATCATCTAATTTTTTATGAATTGATGACATTACATTTTTCCATATTACACTTGCATATGATGCTGTATATACAGTTTCTGGTTGGTCATATCCATACCATGTTGCCGCTGTATAATATGGTGTAAATCCACATAGCCATTTATCTTTCTTAGAGTTTGTTGTTCCTGTTTTAGCTGCTGTTTCCATACCTGATATCTTACAATTTGTTGCTGTACCACCTGATTTTGTTGGTTCAGTTAATAATTCTTTTAATATATATGCATTCTGTTCTGAGAATACTTTTCTCTTTTCTTGCGTTGGTTCTAGTATTGTTTTTCCTTCACTGTTTGTCATTTTTGTATAGAATGTTGGGGTTATATATTCTCCATCATTAGCTATTGTTGCATATGCTCCTGCCATTTGTAATGGTGTTATACCATCACTAATTCCACCTAATGCTAATGACAAGTTATTATCACTATTTTCATTTAAACTTGTTATTCCCATTTTCTTTAAGTATTGTATTGATTTACTTGCTGTTAAATCTTCTAGCACTTGTACTGCTATTGTGTTTTGAGATATTCTAATTGCTTGCCTCATATTAGATAGTCCTTTGTATCCACTATATGAGTTTCCTGGTTTCCAACTTCCATATGATATTGGAACATCATCATAAACAGATGCTGCTGTTATTGTTCCTTCTTCTAGTGCTGGGCCATATACGCCTATAGGTTTTATTGATGATCCTGGTTGTCTCTTAGCTTGTGTTGCTCTATTTAATTCAAATGCACCTTTTTCCCCAAGGTTTCCAACACATCCTAAAACATTTCCTGTTTTATGATCTAATATTACCATTGCAGATTGTGATGTAACATATTTTCCAGTATCTTTATCTTTTGTTACCCTAGATTTAACCAGATATTTAGATTTAGAATATTCTTCTTCTAATTCTTCTTGTATTGAAGTTTTTTCTGTTGATTGTATTGTAAATCCTCCACCATATAAATATGTTTTAGCATATTCTTTATCCATTCCTTTTTCATTAACCAATTGATCTATTATTTGATTAACTAATGCTTCTGTATGTGATGAATATGATGCTTGATTTATTTTTCCTTTTTTAAAGTTTAATCCATCTTCAACTTCTTCTACTGCAGTATTATATTCGTCTTCTGTTATATTTCCTAAGTCTTTCATCTTTTTAAGAACTGTTTTTGTTCTTGATTTTATATCATCTGTATTAGGATTTTCATCAAATGGTTTATAATAGTTTGGTGAATGTGTTATTCCTGCAAGATAAGCACTTTCCGCTATTGATAAATCTTTTGCATCTTTACTGAAATAATATTCTGAAGCCATACCAACACCATATACATTTCCACCTAAAAAGATTATATTCATGTATAATTCAAGTATTTGGTCTTTTGATAATATATTTTCTACTTGATATGCTCTTACCATTTCTTTTACTTTTCTTATAGCTCCTGCTGTTCCTGAATCGTCTTTTTCATTTGTTACGTTTTTAACTAATTGTTGTGTTATTGTACTTCCACCAAAAGATGATTCTCCTCTATGAAATAAGAATGTTGCAACTGCTGCACCTGTTCTTTTTATATCTACACCATGATGTTTATAAAATCTTTCATCTTCTATTGATACAAATGCTTTTGGCAAATAATCTCCCATATCTGCTTTTGTAAGAATTTTTCTATTTTCTTGTGCACTAAGTGTTGCTATAACATTTCCATCTGTATCTAGTACGATACTATTTGAATAATTAATTATTAAATCTTGTTTTGTAAGTGCAAATTTTCCTCCAAACAATCCAAATAAAACACCTGCTAGAACACCTGCTCCTATAATTACTAAAATAACAATAACTATTAAAACTTTTTTCATTATTGCTTTTCTTTTTTCTTTATCTACATTATTATTTTTCTTTTTATTATTAACTTTTTCAGTTGATTTTCTAGTTGTTTTTGTTTTATTTTCTGTTTTCTTATTTTTCTTATTTTCTCTCATTTTTTTCCTCCTCATAAACATATGTCTATGCATGTTATATTATATTATAAAACGCAAAAAAGATAAAGGGTTTTAGTAAATTTTTCACATATTAATATAAAAAGTGCATAACATTTATTAGAAAGAAGTGATGTTATGTTTGTTTACAACCTAAAAGTTAACGGAAATATAGTATTCAAGGTTATTTTGTTTTCAATAATTATTGTTGCTTTAATTATTCTAATCCTTTCTGTTTTTAATATATATAGCAAAAGTAATTTCAATTCAGATAGTTGTGTTCCTACAAGTAGTATTGCAAATATCTCTGCTAATCAATATACCAATATACTTAAAGAAGTTTATGATAATCCAGATAACTATGTTGGGCAATCTATCAACTTTACCGGGTATGTTTATAGATTATCTGATATGAAAGATAATGAATTTGTTTTAGCAAGAGATATGCTTATCAATTCTGACTCTCAGAGTGTTGTTGTTGGATTTTTGTGTAATTCAAAAGATACTAATACTTTTAAAAATGGTACTTGGGTAAATGTTTCTGGAAATATTGTAAAAGGATATTATCATAATCAGATTCCTGTTATAGAAATAACTCAAATAAAAGAAGTTAAAAGGCCTGATGACTGCTTTGTTTATCCACCTGATTCTTCTTATATTCCAACATCTACAATAATGTAAAAGGAACGGATAAAATTCCGTTCCTTATATTATTACATATTCTTTATTTGATTTCGTAAGTGGTACACCTACTGTTTTTCCTACTAATACCGTATCTTCTATTCTCACTCCAAATTTTCCCGGTATATATATTCCTGGTTCATCTGTTACTACCATATTAGCTTTTAATATATTTTCATTTTTAGTTCCTAATATCGGTGTTTCGTGTATATCCAATCCAACTCCATGTCCTAATGCATGTATAAGTGTTTGGTTATTAAGTTCAAAATCATTTAAAACCATTTTAGTAATATTTTTGCAAATCATTCCTTCTCTCATTTCACTTATTGTTTGTTTTTGATTTTTTAAAACTAAATCATATACATTCTTAACTTCATCACTTATATTATCTACAAATATAGTTCTTGTCATGTCTGAACAATATCCATTATATTTGCATCCCATATCTATTGTTATAACATCTCCAGATGTTATCCTTCTTTCAGTTGGTACTGCATGTGGTTTTGAAGAGTTAGGTCCTGAAGCCACTATTGTTTCAAATGCCACACCTTCTGCTCCATTTTCTATAAAAAACTTATCTATTTCATAAGCTATTTGTTTTTCTGTCATTCCTTTTTTTATGAAAGTAGTAATATAATCAAAGCATTTATCTGTTATTATACATGCTTTTGTTATATTTTTTATTTCTTCTTCATCTTTAATTTCACGTTGTTTTTCTATTAGTCCTTCGGTTTCTACAAAATTATTTATTCTGTATTTATACATATATTCTTTATATTTTGCATATGTTATATAATTTTCTTCAAATCCTATATTCTCACAGAACAAGAAGAAGTTTTCAAAATCTTCTTTTGATATATCTTTCACATCACTAACAATTATTTCATCATTAATAGTTAGCGTGGAATTTACATCTTCTATATATCTTCCATCTGTTATAAAGTAATTTTCTTTTCTTGCTAATATTAAAGTTCCTTCTGCTTCTATATTAGTTAAATATTTTATATTTACTGGATTAGACACTATCATTCCATCTAAATCCATTGTTCTTATCTTGTTTCGTAAGCATCTTAATTTTTCATTCATAGGACTTTCTCCCCTTTATTATATATTCATTAATCCAAGTGAAAATATTGTTACTAGTAAAGATAATATTGTTTTGAATGGTACCATCATCATTACAAAGCAAGCTACAACGATAAATGGTCCAAATGGTATATACTCATCTGTTTTCTTTATTTTTGTAATTAGCAATATAATACTTATTATTGCTCCTAGTAAAAATGCAACTAATGTTAACATTATTGTATTAGCAAATCCAAAATATAAACCTAATCCTGCCATTAGTTTTACATCTCCAAATCCCATTGCTTCTTTTCCTGCTATTAATCCTCCAATAAGTGTTATTAGCAAAAAGATTCCTCCACCAACTATCATTCCTGCAAACATATCTATTGCTATATTTACATTAAATATTCCAGCTAAAACCATTAATATAATTCCGCATTCAAAAATAGTTAAATTTAATCTATTAGGTATTATTTGTTCTTTATAATCTATTATAAATGCTGATAAAATCATAGGAGTTAATATTAAATATCTTATTAATTCTATATTATCTAAAAAAGTTTTTCCTATTCCAAATATATATAATAAAACAACATATAATATTGCATTTACAACTGCCAATATTATATTAGGTTTATACCTAAAGTCTTTTTTTAGTATTTCTTTACTTATTATTTTTTTATTTTCTAGCATTCTATAATTAGCCCAGTTTATAAGCTTTCCAATAAAGAATCCTACTATAGCTATTGCTACATATATTAGTATATGTACATCATTAATATACATTATTTTTCCTCCTTAGTACTAAGATATTTTCTTTTTATAAAATTTTCTATTGGTCTTTTTACAAGTGTTATAAAAATATCTTTCTCTTTTAATGGTTCTACTAGTATTGGAAACATTTTCATTCTATTTGCTCCAATGATATCTGTAAATATTTGGTCTCCAACTACTGCTATTTTTTCATTACTTAGATTTAGTTTTTCTTTTGCTTTTTTAAATCCCTGTTTAAAAGGTTTCATTCCAAAATGAATATATTCTAAATTTAGTTTGTCAGCAACTTCTTTAACTTTCTCTTCCTTGTTTGTATTAGAAAGTATAAATAATTTTATACCTTTTTCTCTAATATCGTTAGTCCATTTCTTTATCTCTTCTGGCATATTTCTATCATAATCTATTAGAGTATTGTCCATGTCTAATATAAGTGCTTCTATATTATTTTCTTTTAAATAATCATATGTGATCTCTGTCACATTTTTGTAAAAAGCTTTAGGGTAAAATATCATCTTAAATTCCTTTCTTTCTCGTCAATATATTATCAATTATATCTAAATTTGTCAATTGATTTTATAAATGAAAAAAGGACATAGTCTTTTATAAAAATCTACATCCTTTATTTATAAATTACCTTATAAAGTTTGTTTTTGTTCCTTTTTCTATTTCTGGTTTTTCTATGTTTGCTTGTTTTATACTTTTTATTAAATATGCCATATTTTTTCCTAGATTTCTCATTGTTTGTAATCCTTCTAAGTCTTGCATTGCTTCTTCTTTATTTGTTCCATGTATTTGATTCCAATATGAGCTTCCTACTACATACATATTACTCATTAATGCATATTTGTTTAGTTGATCAAAAGCTCCTACTGCTCCACCTCTTCTACAACTAACCACTGATGCACATGCTTTTCTAGCGAATATGTTTCCTCTTCCATAAAACACTCTATCTAAAAATGATGTTATAGCTCCACTAGCTGCTGCAAAATGCACTGGACTTCCAAATACAAATCCATCAGCACTTTCTGCTTTATCTAAGAATTCATTTACTTTATCTTCATTCATAAAGCATCTATTGTTGGTTTTTAGACATGTGTTGCATCCTATGCATCCTCCTATTGGTTTAACTCCAAGCCACATTATCTCTGTTTCTATTCCTTGTTTATTAAGTTCTTTTGAAACTTCTTCTAACGCAACATTTGTACAACCATCTTTATGAGGTCCTCCGTTAACTAAAATAACTTTCATGACTTTCATCTCCTCTAAATATTATATAGCAAATTATAAGAGAATAGTATGATTTTTATTTACATTTCTATTATTTTTTCCCATGGTAAGTTTTCTTTTCCAAAATGTCCATAGTTTGTTGTTTGTCTATATATTGGTTTTCTTAATCCCAAGTATTTTATTATTCCTTCTGGTGTTAAATCAAATTTTTCCTTTATCTTTTCTACTATTTCTTCTTCTGTTTTTGTTCCTGTTCCAAATGTATTTACATATATTGATAATGGTTCTTTCATTCCTATTGCATATGCTATTTGTATTTCACATTTTTTTGCATATCCATTTGCTACTATGTTTTTTGCTATATGTCTTAACATATATGCAGCTGACCTATCTACTTTGCTTGCATCTTTACCAGAGAAGCATCCTCCACCATGTCTTGCATAACCACCATATGTATCTACTATTATTTTTCTTCCTGTTAATCCTGTGTCTCCTAGTGGTCCACCTATTACAAATCTTCCTGTTGGGTTTATATAAATCTTTGTATTTTCATCTATCATTTCTTCTGGAATTACTTGTTTTATTACTTTTTCTTTTATATCTTTTTTTATTGTTTCATTATCTACTGTATCTAAGTGTTGTGTTGATATTAATATTGTTTCTATTCTTTTAGGCTTTTCATTTTCATATTCTACTGTTACTTGTGTTTTTGCATCTGGCCTTAAATAAGATATTTCTCCACTTTTTCTTACATCTGTTACTTTTTTAGCTAGTTTATGTGCCATGTCTATTGCAAATGGCATATAATTTTCTGTTTCATCACAAGCAAATCCAAACATTATTCCTTGGTCTCCTGCTCCTCCAACATCAACTCCCATAGCTATATCTGGACTTTGTTTTGCTATATCAATATTTATGTTGCATGTTCTGTAATCCATGTCTGTTTCACTGTTGTCAAATCCAACTTCTTTTATTACATTTCTTACTATTTCTTCAACATTAATATTCGCCTTTGTTGTTATTTGACCTGCAACTGTTATATTGTTATTTGCTGCAAATGTTTCTACTGCTACTCTTGAATTTTCATCTTGTTTTAAACATTCATCTAATATACTATCTGATATGTAATCACACAATTTATCTGGATGTCCTTCTGTTACACTTTCTGATGTAAAATAATATTTCTTCATTTTTGTTACCTCTTTTCTTATTAATCTTATTTATTTTTTCTTCAAAAAAACCTTTGCATTAATGCAAAGGTTTCATTTAACTTATTTTAGTTTTATCAACCAAAGCATTGCTCTGTCGGTCTTAGCACCTTGAGTTTTCCTCAGGTTGCTGTGGAGTCATAAAGCCGATTCTCTCGTCCACTCTTGATAATGATATTATTATACAATATTATTTATTTAATGTAAAGGCATTTAGCCACATTTTGTTAAATAATACAACAAGACGAACACTATTGTCCGTCTTAAATATTTTTTATATTTTTATTTAAATTGTGTTTTCTTATGTCGACATATTACACAATTTATACTATAGCATAACCAGCATTATTTGTATTAATCTTTATTAATTTTTCTGCTATTCTACTATCGTATTTCATCCTCTCTTCTATTTTTAATTGTTTTTCTAAGTGTTTAATTTTAT
>CAJKDR010000011.1 GCA_905198755.1 uncultured Clostridiaceae bacterium | reverse complement strand
TCCTGAACTTCCTATTTTTGCATAGTCTCCTGAACTTCCTATTTTTGCAGAGTCTCCTGAACTTCCTATTTGTGCAGAGTATCCTGAACTTCCTATTTGTGCAGAGTTAAAACCATTATCATTGTTTTCTCCTTTACTATTATTTTTTATATCCTTTATCCAGTCATATAATTTATTTGTAAAATCACTTATTAACTTAATTCCTAGCTTTTCTATTAGTCCTTCAAAAAAATCAAACATTTTCATACTTTCCTTTCTATTAATTTTATATATTTCTCTAAATTTTCTATTTCAAATGGTAACCATTTTTCTATTGATTTTATTAATTCTTTCTGCTCTTCCATATATGCCTCCTATTCTTTTGGCATTTCAAATACTTTTGGAATATTAAATATGTTTGGTTGTATATTCATACCTCCTTGCATAAAAGCCACTCCCCCTTTTAATTCCAAATAACTTGAATATTTTTCAACTATTTCTTTTAATACTTCTTTTGCTCTTGCTCCTGTTTTGTATTCTCCTAATTTATTCCTTCCAGAATTAGTTTTATAACATATCTTATATGATACTCCTTCTATTCCATCTAAGTCAGCTACTATATATATGGTTTCTACTCTATCAAAATTTACTATTGTATTTTTACCCTGATTTACTATTATCATTTTTCATTCCTCCTTATTTTATTTCCTCAAAGTAATATGTTCCGTCTTCTATCTTTACTAGCTTTGTATCATAATGCCTTTTTTCAAAATCTGAACAGTCTTTTATTTCTTCACTTGCTTTTTTGCAAACTCCAAAACTTAAACAATTAATACAATTTTTCATTGCCTACCTCCTGATTAATTTATAATTAAATTTGTTTCCTGTTCGATCTACTTTAGCTTCATCTTTGCTTGTCCATTTATCTATTGTTGTTTTATATGTATTACCGTTTGGACATTTAACTTCAACTAATATGTATCTATCGTATTCTTTTATTATTTTTTCATTTGGTTTTAGTTTTCGCATTGTCTGCTCCTTTCAGATAATTTCATACTTGAATAATATTCGTTATATATCTTAATCCAATCATCTAATCTCATTGTTACTAGCCACTTTTTGTTGTTTTTTCTATGAAATACTGTAGGAAAATTATCGTCTTTTGTATCTCTTATAGCTTGTTCCATAGCTTCGTCTATATTTAGTCTTTCAACCCTTTTACACTCTATGTGTATGTAATCTAATCCTACAACATCATCCGCTTGACCAGTTTTCCCACAAAATTGTTGTGTTCTTCTGCAATCGTAGCCATACTCTTTTAATTTGTTTGCTAACTCCCTCTCTCCTTTAGCTCCTTTTTGTTTACTATTAATACTCATCTTTTGCCTCCACATTTTAGATTTTTGAATACTCTAGGTTGATATTTTCTATTATTTTGTGTTTTATTTAATTTCTTCAATTCTCCCAAAAGCATTGATATTTCATTTGTTATAAATTTATTATTGTATTTGTCAGTAAAATTTTTAATTAATTTAACTCTTTCTAAATCATTTTTTATAATTCTTCTGTTAACTCTAACTTCTTTTAATGTCTTAACTACTTTTGCAATCTCTGCTGCATTTAATTTACTCAATTCTATTTCATGTAATAAATCTTCCTGCTCTGCTTGTTTTATTTCTAATTCTTCTCTCAGCTTTTGTTGTTCTTCTTTTATACCTTCAAAAAAATTTTTCATTAATATTAAAATTTCTTCAACTGTCATAAGTCTATCCTTTCTTGTATTCCTAGTATTGCTTTGCATAATTCTATTCCTGATTTATCTTTCAAATTCTTATATGTTTCGCATTGTTCTGGTCCACACCAGTCTTTTTCAGCAAGTCCAGTACAACCAGTACATAAATTTCTTTTTATCATTTCACACTCTTTCATATCTTTTTACCATATTCCAAAATATAATTTTCTTCTTCCTCTCTTCTTGACTGCTCTGCTTCACTGTCTTTTAATTCAGGATGTTTTTCTAAGAATTTTCTTCTATGTCTTGTTATTGATTCAAAACTTATTCCTTTATATTTCATTCCTTGTAGTACTTGTCCAAATGCTGTTCCTTGATTGCATGGTAGCATTTCAATTAATGTTTGTTGTACTAAGTACCAATCATCTTTTCTCGCTAATTCATCTTTTTCTAGTATCTTATAAACTATTTTCTTAGTATTTTTATTCAATTAAATCCCTCCTTAGTTAGTAAGTAATTCTGTGTCTAACTTTTTTTGTTCTTCAATACTTAAATTTTTATATTCTTCTGAATTTCTGATTTTTTTTATAATTTTCATTCTTTGATAAAATTTTGCCTTTTGAAGTTCTTCCCTATATTTATTAAATATAAATAAATATAAATTATTCTTTACATTCTTGTTTGTGTTGATTTGTTGTTCATTTGTTGTTGGTTTGTTGTTGATTTTTAATTCTTCAATTTGATAATCTTCCCATTTCTCAATACTTACAACGGAAAATTTGTTGTTGGAGTTTATGCTAATCATGTTTAATTTCTTAAGTAATTTTAAATAGTCATAAATTGTTCTGTCATTTATTCCTAAATCGTCACTTGCTGATTTTCTTCCAGTAACAAATTGTCCTTTTTTCAAATGCACTAATTGTTTTCCAACTAATTGGTCTCTTTCCTTATGTGTAGCCTTTAATAAACACCATATCCAAACCTTTAGTGCTTTTTCATTATCCCAAATGGGAGATTTTAATATTTTTCTAAATAATTTTATATAACTTGTATCTTCCATATTCTCCCACCTTATAATTAAAGGGATAAAACTTATGTCTTATCCCTAGATGTATGATTTTCCTATTAATTTTATAAACTCTTCTCTTGTGTGTTCTTTTTCAAATTCTTTTTGAATATCTATTCTTAATTGATTTATTATTTCTTCATTAGAATGGCATTTGGGACATATCATTTTAATAAATTTGCATTTAATACTTCTTTTACGATTACTTCCTCCATAAACTTCGTGAGGATCTAATCTTTTACTATATTGTCCACAATATTCACATATGCCACTTTTCACTATATCTTTATCTCTTTGTCGTTCTAATTTTGCTAATTTATTACTTTTCTTTTTGATTCCTGTAATCTTTTCTTTCTTTTCCTTTTTTATCTTTGGTACTGGATTAAACGAATTACTCAAATCTTTTACTATCATTTTTTATTCCAGCTCTCTAACAGACTATTTATTTCTGCTTGTGGCTTTGTTTCTATTCCTACAGCTTTACAATCTTGCACTAAATTATCTATTAACCTACTCATTTGTTTACTATTGTAAGAACTCGAACCATAGTACGCATTTATAATTCTAAATTCTATATTTCCTATATAATCTGTATCTACTATTTCACAAAACCAAGCTGTTCCTCTATCTGTCCATATTTTTTCAAAAGTCTTTACATCTTGTGCCATTATTTTAAATTGCTTAAATATTCCTAATTCTTTTACTCTACGTTTGTAATCTTCTATTGTATTTATGTCTTTATAGTTGCAAACTTTTTGAAGTAATTCCCAAAAGTAGTTATTTGCGTCCAAACTTCGTTTTTTTCGCCATTTTTTTATATCAATGGTTAATTTATCGTCTTTAAGATTTTCTATTGAATTTAGGCAATCTCGTTCGTTCAGTAATAATGTTATTTTTGGTTTATTACTCATATAATCTATTGATATATCTTGTATTGTTCCTGTCATAGTTATGTACCTCTAAAATGGTAAATCGTCATCATCTGTTGTTTCAAATTGATTTTCCTCTGTTGGTGCTGATGTACTTTCTTCTTTTTTAGTATCAGCAAAATATACTTCTTCTGCAACAACTTCTGTCGCATAATGTTTCTGTCCTTGTTCATCTTCCCAATTTCTTGTTTGTATTCTTCCTATAATTCCTACTTGTTGTCCTTTTTTAAAGTATTTACTTACAAATTCTGCTGTCTTATTCCAAGCAACTATGTTAATAAAATCTGCTTGTCTTTCTTCTCCATCTTTTACGAATCTTCTATTTACTGCTAATGTAAAACTTGTTACTTGTGTATTAGTTGATTGTGTATATCTTGTTTCAGGGTCTTTGGTTAATCTTCCCATTAAAATTACTTTATTCATTATTTACCTTCTTTCTTGTATAAAAATACTCTTTTATTTTTGTTGTTTTTTATTGATAAAGCTGTTATTTCTTTGTTTTCAATATGTATTGCCTCTACATAGAATTTTGTTCTTGTAGATAATTTGCCTTTATCTTCTTTTATTTCAAAATTAGATTGACCTTTGTCATCCTTTATTGGTATAAATATTGCAGGTGCTGTGTATAGTTCTCTTCCTATTCCCCAATTAAATCCTGCTCTTTTAAAACTATCACTAGCCTCTCCTTTTTCTGCTTCTGAAAAACTTTCTTTTCCGCAATCCCATTTAGTTATCCATTGCTTTGTATCTTTGTCATATATTGATATTCCACAATATATATTTCCTTTTAGTTCTTTATGGTCTCTTTGCCAACCAAATGCCCCATATGTTTCATCTAAAATATTTTGGTCTACTCTTGCATCTTTGTATAAGAGTAAAGATAACCAGTCTTTTTTTATTTGTGCTATTCTACAGTCTATCTCGTTTGATTTTAAATCTCTAAACATATTCTCCATATTGGATTCCTCCGTTATCTATTAAATCTAAATAATCCATATTTTTTACCTCTATTTAATTCTTAAATTTGTATTTTCTGTATGTACTATAATTCCATTTGGAACTTCTCCTGTTGCTTTAAAATTATCAGCTATTGCCTTTCTATCCGTCTTTGTTGTTATTATTTCTGTTTTATATTCACTAGGTACTTCATCTTCATTTACAATTTCAATACTGATTGGAGATCTTGCAATACTTAAACTTCCTAGTGTTGTTTCAATCTTTGTAAATCCTGCATTTTCCATACACTCTTTTACATACTTCTTAAATTTTTCATTTCTGTTTTCTAATGCCTTTCTTACTTCTGCTATTCTTTTTTCTTCTTCTTTCATTGCTTGTATTGTTAATTCATTATTTCTGTAATATCCTATTATGCTTTGACTTTTTTCTTGTAGCAGTTTTGTTAATTCTTCCTCTACTTTTATTTTATCTTCCTCTGTCATTTCTTCTTGTTCCATTAACATTGGAAATGCACTTGTTATTTGATATAAACTTAAATTTTCCATATTTGACTTTCCTTTCTCATCCGTGCTATAATAGTCACAGATGAATACATTATTTAAATTATTTATTCGAGTTAGTTTTTTGATTTGCCGTCGATTACTAACTCTTTTATTTTTCTGTTTTTTGAATTATGTACTAATATTTCAATATTATTTTCTAAATCTTTTATTCTGCTTTTCAATGCTTTTATTTCTTCTGTTTGACTTCTTAATAAATTGTTTCTTTGTTCTATTTTTTCTTCTGCATTCTTTAATGATTTTCTACTAGCATTAATTAAGCTTTGCATTTCTTTTCTTGTTCTAAATAACATCTCTTTTCCTCCTTTCTAAAATATTTTTGTTAAATACTTGTCCAGTCTGTTTAGCCTTTTTATTATTCTTTGGTAAATGTTAATACCAAAACATTGATAACTTATTAACTGTATTAGCATTGTTATGCCTATTGTTCCTACTAGCTCTAAAATTGCTGTCATAATACATGCTATTACATCTAACCAATAATTAATCATTTGTATCACTCTCCTTTATTTACATGTTTTTGTATTTTGTTATATAATTTCCTCGAAAGTGAGGTGTTTTTATGTTTCATAGAACTAGTTATTATAAAAAACATATTGAGGAAACTATCAAAAACAACAAAGTAAAATTTAAATTTATTACTACTTTTGGTTTAGTAAATGGAATTGTTTCCGATATTATTATTAAAGAAGACTGTACAATCTATGTTTTAAATGATGCTACAGTTACTTCCCTATCAAGTCCAATTACTAAAAATGTTTTTCATTATTTAGAATTTTCAAGTTCTGAAATTCGAGCTATTTGTTCTTGATTATTTACCCTTCTAATTAAATTGATTTCATTTACATATCTTTGTTCTAATTTTGATGGTCTGAACAAAGATTTTATTTTTTTTAACATCTTTTTCTTAAATTCTTTAATTTTGTTCATATGTATTCCTTTCCATTACCTTTAATTAAAAATCTCTGTTCCTTTTGTTTGTAAAATTTCTTTAAATTTTTCTTGTTCTATGCAATAACCTCCAAAATTAGTTCCATATTTTTTGCAAAATTCAGTTGCTTTATTAATATTTACTCGATAATTTTGTGATATTTCTTTTGCATAAATTAATTTCGGTAAGTTATTTTGCTTTGTGTTTAGGATAGTTTCTAACAACTCATTTGTTTTGCGTTGCTCTTGTAATAATTCTTCCATTTTTGCCTCCTTTGCTGGAATTTTTTCTTAGTTTACTTTGTTGAAACTATTTGAAAATATCTTTATATATTTGACATTATTCGTGTTCTCGAACTTTTGTCCTAAAAAAATATTCGGGAATTTCTTCAATTTTTATATTTAATATTTCAGATATTTTTAAAATTTCTTTTTGGGTAAAATATGTATTACTGTTCATTTTATTGCTTATTGTAGTCTCATCTAATCCAATCAAATTTGCTAATTTACTTTGTGTTCCTAATACTTCCCTAATTTTTCCTCTTAATTTATCATAGTTTAATTCAATTAATTCCATAATTTTCTCCTTTCTTTTTTCGTGTTCTCGAACTGTGATTATAATATCATAAAAAAAAATAATGTCAATAGTTTTTTCGAAAAAAATTCGATTTTCTTAATTTTTTTTCATATCTTTATTGATTTTTTTCGGAAAGTCGTTTATAATAGCTTTGTGGAGGAATTTAAATGAATGAGTTAGTTGATACATTTTCAAATAGATTAAATACTGCTATGAGAATAAGAAACATAAAAGCTAGTGAATTATCACAAAAAACAGGTATATCAAAATCATCTTTAAGTGAATATATGAATGGCAAATATGAGGCAAAACAAGATGGTGTTTATTTATTAGCAAAAGCTCTTAATGTAAATGAGGCTTGGCTAATGGGACTTGATGTTCCTATGGAGAGAACTGATTTTAAATATGCTTCTAACAATGGTTTAGACACAGAAGGTTTAACAGAAGAAGAAATAGAAGAGTTAAAAGAATTTATTAGATTTAAAAAAAGTTTAAAGAAAAAGAAAGATTAGATTATGGAAGTATTAGATTTATATAATTTAACAGAAAAAGAAAAAATAGATGTAATAAACTATAAATGGTTAAAAGCTAAAGCTAGAATTTTCGAAGATAGCAAAGAATATAGCATAGGTATTGATTATAGTAAAATAAATAATTCTATTGAAGAAAAAGAAATATTAGCAGAAGAATTAGGGCATTATTATTGTCGGTGCTTTATATTATATCGACTCTGATATAACTTTAAAAAGAAAATGCGAAAATAGAGCAAAGAAATGGGCTTATTCTGTACTAGTGCCATTTTCAAAATTAAAAGAAAAAATCGCACAAGGTTTTAATCTTTATGATTTAGCAGATTATTTTAATGTAGACTGTGAATATATGAATGATTGTATTAATTTTTATACTGAAAAATATGGTATATTAGTTTAATATAAAAAAGGATAGTGCTGTCGGCAAACAAGACACTATCCCAAACACAAAGCAAAATCTCTTTACAGATTTTTTGCATATTTATAATAACATAAGTTTATTAAATGTGCAATACCTCTGTAAATGGATTTTAAAAGAAATTTATGGAGGTATTTTATGAAAAGAAGAAACAAAAATGTAAAAACGAGAGGAAATGGAGAAGGCACTATTTATTATAGTGAAACATTAAAATGTTGGGTAGCTCAATATACTGAACCTTCTGGAAAAAGAAAAACATTAAAACAGAGAAAAAATGAAAAAGTTAGCGATTTTAAAAAAAGATTTAATAATGCTATTTCAAATATTAATCAGGGAATCTATGTAGAAACATCTAATATTAGTTTGTTACAAATATTAAATCAACATATCCAACAAAAACTCGATGATGGTATAACAGAAGAAATTTCTTACAAAAGAGATTTAGCTACATTAAATCAAATAAAAAAATGTTGTAATAATTTTATTAATTTGCCAATTCAAAAAGTATCTGTAGAAGATGTAGAAAAGTCAAAAAAAGAAATTAGAGAATACGGAAAAACCTCTATCAATAAAATTTGGAGATTATTAAATAAAGGATTTAAGATTGCCTATTCTAGAAGAAAAATTACATTCAATATTATGGATGATGAAACTTTAATAAAACCTGTTTCAAAAAAAGAATTAATTAAAAAACCTGCTTTAACACCTTTTGAAGAACAAAATTTGATTAAAAATATTTCAAAAATAAGAAACGAACAATATAGAAATGTTATTTTATTACAATTGTATACTGGAGCTAGAATAGGAGAAATACTTGCTCTTTCAAGAGATTGTATTGATATGAAAAATAACACTATAAAAATATATAGAACCTTGACACAAGACAAATTCGGAAAAGTAATATTAGGAAAACATACAAAAACATTTGATAAAAAAACTAATATAGACAAAGGTAAAAGAACATTCCCTATGACATCTGATATTAGAAAAATAATAAAGAACATTCTTGAGCAAAGATTATTTAACATTCATAATTTGCTGTTTTGGGATTACAAAAACAACACTTTCATAACTCCGCATGAAATAACTTCTTGTTTAAAAAGATTTAACGAAAAAACTCACATTTGTGATTTTGATTTATCTTCTCATGTATTAAGGCACACATTTGTAACTAGATGTCAAGAAAAAGGAATGCCTTTGGTTGTGTTGCAAGCTGTTGTAGGTCATGTTGAAGGCAGTCCTCTTACCAATAATATCTATACTGATGTTTCAATAGACTTTATGAGACAGGAATTAAAGAAACTCAATTAGCTACTGCATACTTATTGCATACTTTTTTTAAAAAGTACAAACATACAAAGCTCTAAAACCTATTATTTTTAGCAACTTCAATAAGCCCTACAAACAAAGGTCCTGGTCTGTCTGGTCTTGATTTAAATTCTGGATGAAATTGTGATGCTATAAAGTATGGGTGTGATGGTATCTCCACTATCTCTACTAGTTTTCCATCTGGTGATGTTCCACTGCATATCATGCCAGCTTTTTCTAATTGTTCTTTATATTGATTATTATATTCAAATCTATGTCTATGTCTTTCTGAAATTTCTTCTGTTTCATATAATTTGTATGCTAATGTATCTTTTTTTATCTTACATGGATATTTTCCAAGTCGCATTGTTCCTCCCTTGTTATCTATTTCCTTTTGTTCTTCCATTATATGAATAACTTGATTTTTGCTATTTTCATCAAATTCTTCTGAATTCGCATCTACTAATTTTAATACATTTCTTGCATACTCTACAACTGCCATTTGCATTCCAAGACAAATTCCTAAGAATGGTACATTGTTTTTTCTTGCATATTCTATTGTATTTATTTTTCCTTCTATTCCTCTATTTCCAAATCCACCTGGAACTATAATTCCGTCTAGTTCTCCTAAAATATTTTCTGCATTTTCTCGTGTTACAGTTTCACAGTCTATATATTTAACATTTACTTTTACATTGTTTGCAAAACCTGCATGATGTAGACTCTCTGTTACTGATAAATATGAATCTTCTAGTTTAACATATTTTCCAACTATAGCTATTGTAACTTCTCCATCTTTTACCCTTCTAATATTAGCTATCATCTCGTCCCATTTTTCATTATGAGGTTCTATTTTTTCTAGTTTTAAATGTTTACATACTTGTACAGCTATTCCTTCATTTTCTAGCATTAATGGTACAGCATATAAATTATCTGCTGTTAAATTTGCAATCACATTTTCTTTTCTTACATTGCAAAACATTGCAAGCTTATCTTTTATTGATTCAGGTATTGGAATATCACTTCTACATACTAAAATATCTGGTTTTATTCCTAAAGATTGTAATTCTTTAACAGAGTGTTGTGTTGGTTTTGATTTTATTTCATTTGACCCGCTTATAAAAGGCAATAATGTTACATGTATATACATTACATCTTCTTGAGCTTTTTCTATTCCAACTTGTCTAATAGCTTCTAAAAAAGCCAAACTTTCAATATCACCAACTGTTCCACCAAGTTCTGTTATTACAACATCTATATCTGATTCTTCAAAACTATATATTTTTTCTTTTATTTCATTTGTTATATGAGGTATTACTTGAACAGTTTTTCCTAAATAGTCTCCTCTTCTTTCTTTATTTATTACACTTTGATAAATTCTTCCTGATGTTACACTTGAATTTTTTGTTAAGTTTTCATCTATAAATCTCTCATAGTGTCCCAAATCTAAATCTGTTTCTGCACCATCATCTGTAACAAATACTTCTCCATGCTCATATGGGCTCATTGTTCCTGGATCTACATTTATATATGGATCAAATTTTTGTATAGTTACCTTATATCCCCTATTTTTTAAAAGCCTTCCTAAAGATGCTGCTGTTATTCCTTTCCCTAATCCTGAAACAACTCCGCCTGTAACAAATATATATTTCGTATTCATAATAAAACCTCCCTCGACTCTCTCTAAAATAAAAAAAATAGATTTAAAAAACACTTTCCGAAAAACGGGGTTTTTTTTAAATCTATTATATTGGTATTTTAGCACTTTTAAATTAAAAATGCAATACCTTTTTTATTTAATTTTTATCTTTCTATACCATCATTTTCTCTTTCTAGTGTATCACTTGTAATTTGATATTGTTGTATTCTTTTATTTATACTATCTGAACTTTCTGATTTTTCTGATGCTAACACCTCTGCAGCTTTTTCAGCTTTATCTGGATTAATTCCTAATTCTTCTAATTCTGGTTTTTCAAATTTATTATTTTTTAAATCAGATAATTGATTTCCACTATATATAAACTCTCCTGTTGCTAGGTTATATGTACCTAATACCTTGTTGTTATCATCCACTATTTGATAAACCTTGTTATAACCTTCTACTATTCTATAACCACCATTATTATCTTTAAGTACTTTTTCTGTTTCAGTTGGGTTGTTTCCCCTAGTTACGTGATCTCCACTTGGAGTTTCATAAACTACTCCTTCATTTAATGAGGTAACTATCATTTTTGCTGAGTCATAGTCAGTATTGTACTTTTCATTATATGCTTTTAAGTATTTATCTACAAAATCTTTTTCTACACCTTCAACAGTTGTTATTTGATTTTCTAAAATAATATTTGATTCATTTTCATTATTTTGTTTTTCTGTATATCCAACAGTATTTTCTTCTACTTTATGTTCATTTTTTGCTATTGCAATTGATGCGGTTGCTGCTGTTGCTCCTATTAATGCAATAGCTGTTATTACCTTCCATTTTTTCATACTTGGTTTGCTTTTTAGTTTTTTGGGCTTTCTTGTATTTTTTTCTGTTGTATTTTTATATTCTTCTATTGGTAATTTATTTGCCATATTTATATTATTACTAATTCTTCCTTTTCTCTCTTGAAACATTTTTAAATTTACTAAATCATCACCATCTTTTATTCCTTTTCCTGCCATATTAATTCCTCCTTTTATAACTATTATAATTTTAACACTAACAAAAAAATAATGCAAATTTGTGAATTTTTTATTTATTTTACATATACTAATTATGGGAGGTTACATATGTGTGGTTTTGTAGGTTTTACAAATTTAGAGAAAAACTTTGACACTAAAGATAATTTTATAATTAAAAATATGACTAGAAGTTTAGCCCATCGTGGTCCTGATGAAGAAGATTTTTATACATCCTCACATACTAATTTAGGCCATAGAAGGCTAATAATATTAGATGCTAAAAATGGTAAACAACCTATGAGTTGTACTTATAATAATGAGACTTATACAATCGTTTATAATGGTCAATTATATAATGCTAAAGATATTAGAAAAGATTTAATTAACTTGGGATATGAATTTAATGGTTATTGCGATACAGAGGTAATTTTAAAAGCATTTGTAGAATATGGAACTAGTATTTTTCATAAATTTAATGGCATTTTCAGTTTTGCTATTTGGAATAACAAAAAAAATGAATTAATACTTGCAAGAGATCATTTTGGTATAAAACCTTTATATTATTCTTTACTTAATAATACTATTATTTTTTCTTCTGAAATTAAAGCTATATTAAAATATCCTGGTTTCGAACCTATAATAAATAAAGAAGGTATTTCCGAACTATTTGGAATTGGTCCTGCGCATACACCTGGAACATGTGTATTTAAAAATATCTATGAAATAAAACCTTCACATTATGGTATTTTTAATAAGTATGGTTTTAAAACATATAGATATTGGAAAATGCAAACTAAAGAACACACAGATAATTTTGAAGATACATGTAAAAAAGTTCACCAATTATTAGATGATGCCATTCAAAGGCAATTGGTTTCTGATGTTCCACTTTGTGCTATGCTTTCTGGGGGATTAGATTCTAGTATTATTGTTGCATATGCTAGTAATTATTTTAAGGAAAATAATTTACCACCATTAAAAACACTTTCTATAGACTATGTTGATAATGATAAAAATTTTGTTAAAAGCGATTTTCAGCCAAATTCAGATAATTATTATATTGATATTATGCAAAAGGCTTTTAACACAAATCATACCAATATTGTAATAGATACTCCAGAACTTGCTGAAACATTAAAAGATGCAATGATTGCTAGAGATTTTCCTGGCATGGCTGATGTTGATTCTTCAATGTTATTATTTTGTAAAAATATAAAACAATATGCTACTGTTGCTTTATCTGGTGAATGTTCTGATGAAATTTTTGCTGGTTATCCATGGTTTTTTAGAGAAGACGCTTTAAATAGCGGGACATTTCCATGGTCTATAGCAATATCTGAACGACAGAACTTATTAAATACTGATATAAGTTCTAAAATCAACTTAAAAGATTATATAGATTTTAGATACAATGAGAGTATATCTGAAATTGAGTTTTTAGAATCTGATTCAAAAGACACAAAAGAAAAAAGAATTATTTCTTATCTAACAATTAATTGGTTTATGCAAACACTACTAGATAGATCTGACAGAATGAGTATGTATAATGGATTAGAACTTCGTGTTCCATTTTGTGATTATCGTTTAGTTGAGTATATGTGGAATGTTCCATGGGAATTAAAAGCTTTAAATGGAAGAGAAAAAGGATTATTAAGATATGTTGTTAAAGATTTATTACCAGATGAAATTGTTAATAGAAAGAAAAGCCCATATCCTAAAACTCATAATCCAACATACTTAAAAGTCGTTAAAGAAATGTTGACACAAATAATGAATAATAGTAATGCTCCAATAAATGATTTATTAAATAGAGATTATATATTAGATATATTAAATACAGATGGCAATGCATTTACTAGACCTTGGTTTGGTCAATTAATGACTGGTCCACAACTTATGGCGTATTTGTGTCAGGTAAATATGTGGCTTGAAATTTATAAACCTAGAATTGAAATATAAAATCGGGCGGACACACATGAAACTGTTCGAGCTATGCTCGTTACAGTTTCAGCGTACACAGTAGAGTTGTCCGCCCATACTTTGCTATGATGCACTTTCTTTTAACTTTACTAATATATTTAATGCATCTATTGGAGTTAATTCATTTACATTTATCTTATCTAGTTCATGAGCTATATCTGCTAACTTGTAGTTATACATATCTAATTGTCCACTTACTACCTTTTTATTGATTGTTTCTGTTGCACCTGTTTTATTAATTATATTGCTCTTTCTTTCTAGCCCTTTCAGAATTTCATTCGCACTTTTTAATACTTCTTTTGGAACTCCTGCCAATTTTGCAACATGTATACCATAACTTTCATCTGTTCCACCTTTTACGATCTTCCTTAAGAAGATTACATCTTCTCCTTTTTCTTTTACAGCAACAGAATAGTTTTTTACACCTTCCACATCATTTTCTAATTGTGTTAGTTCATGATAATGTGTTGCAAATAATGTTTTTGCTCCACACTTTTCTTTATCTGCAATATATTTTGCAACTGCCCATGCAATTGATAATCCGTCATATGTTGATGTTCCTCTTCCGATTTCATCTAATATAACTAAGCTGTTATTAGTAGCTTCTTTTAAAATATTTGCTACTTCCATCATTTCAACCATAAATGTACTTTGTCCCATACTTAAATCATCTGATGCTCCAACTCTAGTAAATATTTTGTCCACCACGCCTATTTTTGCATAACTTGCTGGTACAAAGCTTCCTATTTGTGCCATTAATGTTATTAATGCTACTTGTCTCATATATGTAGATTTACCTGCCATGTTAGGACCTGTTATAATTGATAATCTATCTTCATCTTTATTTAAGTATGTATCATTTTCTATGAATCCACCTGATGGTAACATTTTCTCTATTACCGGATGTCTACCATCCTTTATATTTATTTCTCCACTATTGTCTACTATTGGCATACAATAATTTAAGTCTGTTGCTACTGTTGCAAATGATGCTATAACATCAAGTGTTGAAACTATCATTGCTGCTTGTTGTATTCTTTGAATTTGTGATGCTATTTTATTTCTTATTTCTTGAAACACATTATATTCTAGGTCAATTAATTTTTCTTGTGCACCTAATGTTTTTTCTTCTAATTCTTTTAATTCTTGTGTAATGTATCTTTCTGCGTTTGTTAGGGTTTGTTTTCTAATATAAGTTTCTGGTACTTGATCTAAATTTGATTTTGTTACTTCTATAAAGTATCCAAATACTTTGTTATATCCTATTTTTAAATTCTTAATACCTGTTTTTTCTTTTTCTGATGCTTCTAATTCAACAATCCACTTTTTGCCATTTGTTGTTGCTTCTTTATATTCATCAATATCTGAATTATATCCTATTTTTATTAGTCCACCTTCTTTTACTGATATCGGTGGTTCTTCTACTATTGATTTATCTATTAATTCATATATATCTTTCAATTCATCTAATTCAGAATATAAGCCTTTTAACATTTTTGATTCTGTTCTTGATAGTACTTGTTTCAAGCTAGGTAATTGCGCTATTGAGTTTTTTAACGATACCATATCTCTTCCATTTGCATTTCCGTAAGATATTTTTCCTATTAATCTTTCTATATCATATACTCTTTTTAGACTATCTACAATATCTCCTTTTAGCATCATATTATCTTTTAGCTCTTTTACTGCATCTAATCTTTCATTTATTTCATTTATATCTATTAATGGATCACTAATCCATCTTCTTAGTTGTCTTCCTCCCATTGATGTTGATGTTTTATCAAGAACCCATAACAATGTTCCTTTTTTAGATTTATCTCTCATTTTTTCTGTAAGTTCCAAGTTTCTTCTTGTGTTAATATCTAAAGCCATATATTTAGTTGTATTGTATATGTATATTTTATTGATGTGTTCTAACTTTATTTTTTGTGTTTCATTAAAATATGTTATTAATCCACAAGAAGCTACTACTGCTAATTTTTTACTTTCAATGTCTTCTAACTCTTTTCCATCAGAATATATTGTGTAATTTAATGCTAATTCATCATAATTATTTTCATATTCTTCTTCTGATATTTTTGAGATATAACATTCAAATCTTTCCTTTATTTTATCTATTTCTTCTGTTGTTAAGAACATCATATCATTTACAACTATTTCTGCTGGAGCATATCTAGAGATTTCATCTAATAATGTCGAAAAATTATTTGTTTCTTTTATTTGTGTTGCGAAAAAATCTCCTGTTGATATATCACATACAGCCATTCCAAAATATAGTCCACTTTTATATATAGACATTATATAGTTGTTCTTTTTTTCATCTAGCATATTAGTTTCTATAACAGTTCCTGGTGTTACAACTCTTATGACATCTCTTTTTACTATTCCTTTTGCTTTTTTAGGATCTTCTAATTGTTCACATATAGCAACCTTATATCCTTTTGCTATTAATCTAGATATATATATTTCTGCTGCATGAAAAGGAATTCCACACATAGGAGCTCTTTCTTCTTGTCCACAGTCTTTTCCTGTTAATGTTAATTCTAATTCTCTTGATGTTGTTATGGCATCATCAAAGAACATTTCATAGAAATCTCCTAATCTATAAAATAATATGCAATCTTTATATTTTTCTTTTGTTGCAAGATAGTGTTGCATCATTGGTGAATACTCTGCCATTATTTTTTACTTCCCTTCTTTTTATTCGTCTCCTGGTTGTTTTTGGACTTTATTTTTTATTTCTTTAGTAGTAGACTCTTTAATAGTAGGATTACTACTATTAACTTTTAAAGTATCTTTAAAAGTTGTTTTTCTAGTTGATTTTTCCTTTTCAATTTTTATTCTATACAATTCGTTTAATAATTTATATATTCTATTTGCTGTCATTCCCATACTCTTTGCCGCTTCTTCTTTGCTAACATATTTACATCTATTTTGAAAAACTGCTTCTATTTCTTCCAATTCATTTTGCCTTTTCTCATTTAATTCTGACACTTTCACAGTTCTACACACTAAGTTACCTATTTTACTTTGTAATTCTGGTGAATTCTTTTTAGAATGTTTTATATTTTCTTTTACTTCTTTATATATTCCATACAGATATGGATTTTCTTTCTTTAAAGTTTCTATTCTTCTCCTTACAGTTCTTTCTCCAACATTATATTTTTCCTCAACAGTTTTCATTGTCATATTTTCTTTAACAATTTCAATTGCTAAAGCCTCAAAATCTATATCATCTCTAGATTTTGATTTGTATGGGAATTTCTCAACATATTCGTTATATAATTCAGGATTATACACTGATAATTCTTGTATTTTATTATTTAATGTTCTAAAATCTGTTTTTATTTTTTTTGCTAACTTAGTTATTGTAATTTCTCCTCTAATAACACTTCTTATTTCTTCATAAAATTCTTCTTTTGACATTTCTTTCATTAAACAATTTCTCCTTTTAAATACCACATACAATCTTGTATGATTTTTACATTGACAGTTTGGTTTATGTATTTTTTATCAGCCTCTATTACTACAACTTTATTGCTGTCTGTTCTTCCACTTAAAGTGTTTTCATTTGTCTTGCTTGTTCCATCTATTAGTATCTTTTGAATTGTTCCTATATATTTTTGATTATTTTCTTTTATTTGGCTTTCCACAAGTTCCTTCAACCTATCAAATCTCTTATGTTTAATTTCTTCTGGAATTTGATTTTCCATTTTATCTGCAACTGTGCCTTTTCTTCTAGAATATATAAACATAAATACTTGTTCAAATTTTACTTTTCTTACTAC
Source organism: uncultured Clostridiaceae bacterium (assembly GCA_905198755.1). Taxonomy (GTDB): domain Bacteria; phylum Bacillota; class Clostridia; order TANB77; family CAG-508; genus HGM13634. Next base: position 1,082 of record CAJKDR010000011.1, on the reverse strand, counting down.
ATCTAAAGTATCTTCAAAGTCTGATTCTGTTTCACCTGGAAATCCTACAATTATATCTGTTGTAAGAGCTACATCTGGTATTCTGTTTTTTATTTTTTCTACTAATTTTAAATATTGTTCTTTAGTATATTTTCTATTCATTGCTTTTAGCACATTACTACTTCCAGATTGTAATGGCAAATGCAATGTATTACATACCTTTTTGCTTGTTGCTATTGCCTCTATTACATCATCAGTAAAATCTTTTGGATGTGGTGATATAAATCTAATCTTTTCTATTCCTTCAATTTTATTTATATCTTTTAGTAAATTAGCGAAATTATAATTTTTGCCACCATTATAAGAATTAACATTTTGTCCTAATAGCATTATTTCTTTATATCCTTCTTTTGCTAATCCTTTTATTTCATTAATTATATCTTCTGGCTTTCTACTTCTTTCTCTTCCTCTTACATATGGTACTATACAATATGTACAATAATTATTACATCCATACATTATAGTAACTTGTGCTTTTATATTATCTACTCTTTTTATTGGTAAATCTTCATATATTTTACCATCTATATCTAATACATCTTCTATTTTTTTATTTGTACCCTCTAAAATTTTATAAACATCTTCTGGTAATTTATGAAGTGTATGTGTTCCAAATATAATATCTACATATGGGTAGCTTTTATTTAACTTTTCTAAAATATGTTCTTCTTGCATCATACAACCACCGATTGCAATGATTGCATTATTCTCTTTTTTAGCTTTCTTTACTTCACCTAGCTTACCAAATAACTTATCTTCTGCATTTTCTCTTATGCAACAAGTATTAAAAACAATGAAATTAGCCTCTTCAAAACTTTCTGTTTTAGAATAATTCATTTCTTCTAGCATTCCACATAATTTTTCAGAATCACGGGCGTTCATCTGACAACCAAAGGTTGTTACATGGTTTGAAATTTTAGTTATACTTAAAGAATACAAAAAGGAGAAATGATAGATGCATCATAACTTAGATATACATCCAATACCAGAAGGAGTTCTTTACATAAACGAGATGGATTTTTTGGAACCAAATTACTATGAGT
>CAJKDR010000010.1 GCA_905198755.1 uncultured Clostridiaceae bacterium | reverse complement strand
AATTATTTAATAAAATATTCAATACAGATACGAATAAAGATGAAGAATTAAGAACATTAATAGATTATATAAGTAAATACAACGATGATTCAACAGAATTTTTTGATTTAGCATTTGATTATTTTGGAATGAGAGCATGCTATGAAATATTGTATGAGAATGATGATAATGAAATAGTATATACTAAACAAAGTGCATTAAATACAATAGGGATATTTGATTATTCAACACCAGTAAGACAAATAGGACAGTTAAGAAAATGGACAGAAAAGGACAAAAATGGTGCAGATATAACAATTGTAGAATTAACCACAATAAATGGCAAAAAATATTATTCTCCAACTCCTGATGATTATACAAGGTTACAGGAAGATAAAGCAAAAGCTGAAGAAGGAAAATGGAACATGCTTCCTTGTATAGCAATAGAAAATGAAATGGGACTATCAAGTTTTGAATTGGTAGTCTCTTTAATTTGTGCTTATGAAAGAGTAGTACAAAACAGTAGAAATACATTTCAATATAATGATGAAGCAAAATTAAAAATAACAGGATATGCTCCACAAAATGAATTAATGGTTACTAAGCTAGACAAAAATGGTGTTCCAGAGCTTGATGAGAATGGACAAGAAAAGCAAGTACTAAATAAAGCTAGAGAAGAAGAAGATAAAACACTATTAAAAATGGGAGTATTTTATACACCAGATAATACAGGAGATATAGCATGGGTAGAAAAAACAGTACAAGATACGGCTTTACAAAACCATAAAAAGACATTAATTGATTTAATTGCTATGATTAGTGGAGTACCAAATATAACAGATTTAGGATTTACAAATGCAGACAATGCAAGTGCATTAGACAGAAAATTCTTTGCATTAGAGCAAATGATAACTGATGCAGATAAACATTTTAAACAAGCAATGTTAAGAAGATGGGAAACAATAATAGACAGAATAAATAAAAGAAAACATAAATCTTATGATTTTAGAAGCATAAAAATAGATTTACAAAGAAATCTACCAACTGATAAAGATACAGAGACAACAAGAGCATTAAAGTTAAGAGGATTATTAAGTGACGCATCAATTATAGATATGTTACCAGATGACTTAGATAGTAATTCAGAATTAGAAAAAATAGATAAACAAAATGAAGAAAATATTCAAAAGAATTTACAACAAATGCAAATGATGGGACAAGTAGGAGTAGAGCAAGATAATAAGGAAAACAAACAAGATGATAAAGTAACGGATTTGACAGATACACAGAAAGCACAAAAACTAACAGCAGATAACAAGAAAGCACAAGAAAAAGAAGTTAATAAACAAGTTAGTAAAGAATAAAGGAGTTTTATATGTGGGAAAAACACGACAATTATATGAAGCAATTAAAACAACTATATACTAGAACATCGAAACAGACTCAAAATAGACTACAAGAACTATTTGATACATTTAATTTTACATCAGAGAATATCTATAGCATTGCAAATACAAAAACAAAACAAAGAATAAATACTATGATAGAAGAATGGAAAGATAAAAAAATATTAAGTGGGTATTTTGGTATGTTAGCCAGTAATATATATAGAAAAACAAGAGTTAAAAATAGTGAAATACTAGAATTATTAATTTACAGTGCATATATAGAAGAACAGAGCAAATTAGATGAATATGAGCATAATGTAATGTATGAAAATATGAATTACTATTATGAAGAACGGACAGAAAGAAGTATTAAATGTGCAAAAAAAGAAAAAAGATATATCGGTTTTAGATATGGCATTATTTCTAGCATTATTAGAGCAAATATCTTATAATGGCCTTACTATAGAGCAATATATACAAACTACAATAAGATATAATACAGAGCAAATATATAAACAAGCAATTATCAATTTACAGCAACAGAAAGATTTGAATATTGATTCTGATGAGTTTCAAAATATAATACATAGGCAAAACAGTCAAAAACTTAATATCAATGGAAACAAAATATCTGGTGCAGTAGATATGCAAATGATAGGATTGAATAATAAATCTAAAATAGAGGGAATAAAAAAACAAGATAACGGCGCAAAAGTAAAGTTTGTAGCAGTAGAAGATGATAAAACCACACTAATGTGTGATAGCTTGAACAATCAAGAGTTCTATATAAATAAAGAAAATACTTTTGACAGGTATTATGGAGAAACACAAAAAGAGCTAACAATGCAAAGAATTAGATGTAATGGATTAGTACTAGGCTTAAATCTTCCACCAATACAACATCATTTTCATTACTGTAGAAGTACGATAATGTATTTGCCACCAGTTGAAAAACAAGAAAAAACAGAGTATAATCTTGATATACCTAAAATAAGTAAAGATATTAAACAAGTATTAAGTAATACAAAATTAAATTCTAATGTAAAAAGATTATTTAATAGATATTTAACAAGGGATAACGCGAAAATAAACAACAGCTTAAATGTTCCAATGAGATATAGTATTGATGATGATAAGATATATATAAATCCAAACCATCCAGACTTTAAATATTATGATTTATCTGAAAGTTTAAGCCATGAAATTATACATATGATAGATATAAGGAATAATATATCTAATAAATTAAATATAGACAATGAATTAAGAAGAGCAAGATTACAAATAGATGTAGATGAAGATAAGTATATTAAAATATTGTCAAGTAGCAAATATGAAGATAATATGACATTAAGTGATATATTTTCTGCCATAACTAATGGAAAAATATCAGGAAACTATATGCATTCAAGTAAATACTGGATAGAGGATTCAACAAGAATAGAAAAGGAACTTTCAGCAAATATAATGTCAGCATATTTAAATAAAAACCAAGATACATTAAATCTTATAAATTCAATAAATGAGCTAAAACAAATTAAAGAAAAGGTAGTGAAGTTATACAATGATTATACCAGATGAAATAAAAGAATTAATTCATAAATATATAGAAAAGAATGGAAAAAGACCATTAGGTTTTAATTACGATGAATGGAATAGTTTAGAAGAGTATAAAGAATATTTAGAAAAAGAATTAGAAAAATAGCACTTACTAGCAAGTAGGTGCTTTTATTATGGAAAGAAGGTGGAAAAATATGCAGGGACCATTAATACCAACAGGAAAAGAAAACGTAAAGGAATCTATTATAGCAATAGGACAAGAACTAATAAAAAGAGCAAGCGATATAGCAAATGATTTAAAATTAGTTACTAATATTGAGATTTATGCAAAATTAACACCAGATGAAGTAACTAACTTTGATATAACGAAAAAATATGTAGCAACATTTGAAGAGAAGGAGGAAAAATAATATGTGGTTATTAGTTTTAATATTAAGTATTAAATTACAAATGCCAACTTGGTATTGGATTATATTTACTATAATTACAATATTAAGGCCATTAAATGGGTTGATCAAATATAGATTTAGTGAAAACTTTTTTGAAGAATACGGAGATAAATAAGTTATTAGAGTTAATTTATATAAATTAGGACGTGGACGCACGTCTATTTTTTATGCCTTTTTACTGAATGCAGGCTATAAAGAACAACAGAATACAAATTCGCAATGGCTGGGGCTTAGGCAATGGCTGGGGCAAAAGGAGTAGAAAATGGAAGGACAAGATAATAATCCAAATAACGCTAATACTGGGGCAAATAATGAACCAGCGGGAGCAAACAATTTAAATAATACAGGAACAAACAATAACCCTGTAACATTTGATGATTTCTTAAAAGATGGAAAAAATCAAGCGGAATTTGACAGAAGAGTTCAAAAAGCTATTCAAACAGCACAAGATAGTTGGAAAGCAAAAAATGATGCTGAAAAGTCAGAAGCTGAAAGATTAGCACAAATGAATGAAACTGAAAAATTACAATATCAATTGCAAAAACAACAAAAAGATTATGAAGCAATGCAAAGAAAGTTAAATGCTAGAGATTTAAAAGACGAAGCTTTAAAAATAGCAACAACTCAAGATACAGCATTTGACCCAGAATTTCTAAATTTGTTTGATTATGAAAATATGACAGCAGAGCAATTACAAGAAAAAACAAAACTTATAAAAACAATTCAAGACAGAATTGTAGAGAAAACAGTAAATGAGTGGTCAAAAGAAAAACCACCATATAACCCTGACCCATCAGGAAATAAGCCAAGCAATAATGATGCAATAGATAAGGCAATGGGATTAAAGTAAGAAAAGGAGTATGAAAAATGAACAATATTGAAATATCAACAATTTATTTACCAAAATTAGACCAAGTTTATAAAAATGAGGCTAAAACATCTATATTAGATGGAGATGAAACAACTGTACAAAAAGGATTAAATGGAGAAATAAAAGTAGCTAAACTAGACATGGATGGTTTAGGAGATTTCTCAAGAAATGATGGATACACAAAAGGTTCAACAAAATTTGTATGGGAAACAATTAAATATGATAAAGAAAGAAGTCAAGATTTAAGAATTGATAGATTAGATAATCAAGAAGCATTAGGAATGCCTTTTGCTAAATTATCAAGTGAATTTGTAAGAACTAAAGTAGTTCCAGAAACTGATGCTGCAAGAATTGCAAAAATATCAGGTACAGCAGGAATTTCACTAAAGAAAGAAACAATTTCTGATGGTGCAGGAGCTGTAACAGCATTAAGAGCATGTACAAACAAAATGGATGAAGATGAAGTTTCAACAGAAAACAGAATTTTATTTATAACACCTACATTAAAAGGAATGATTGATGATTTAGACACAACTAAATCTAAAAAGGTATTGGAAAGATTTTCAACAATAATTGAAGTTCCACAAACAAGAATGTATACAGCAGTAACATTAAACAGTGGAAAAGAAAACTATGGATATCAAAAGGCAAAAGATTCATATATTAAATCAAAAGATACAGCTGTTGTATCTGGTAAAAATTATTATACAGAATCTTCTGGTACATATTCAAAAGTAAGTTCTCCAACAGGAAACCCATCAACATCAGATTACTATGAAATGGTAGAAGGTGGAAAAGATATAAACTTCTTATGTGTAGAAAAATCAGCAGCTGTAACAGCTATGGATCAATACATAAAATATTTTACACCAGATGAAGACCAAAATGGCGATGACAATGTGTTTAAATATAGAAACAACAATTTATATGGACATGTATATGAAAACAAATTAGCTGGTGTATACTGTTCATACGAAGGATAGGAGGTAAACAAATGTCAACATTTATAGGACTAAAAATAAACAAAGCAGAAAAAGAAACTAAAAAAGAGTTAACAGTAAAAGAAATAAAAGAAATTCTAAAGGAAAATGGAATTGATTTTGAAGATAAAGCAAAAAAAGAAGAATTAATAGCTTTATTACCAAAAGAATAAGAAAGGGTGGCAATAGAATGAACGAAATAGAAGAAAAGGAATATATACATAGAATAGAAAATGATTTGTCTCTTAATTTTAGAGGAGATAGCGATGTTTTAAAAGATATATATGAAGAGGTAAGTTCTATTGCCTCTGATATTTCAAATAGACCTAAAAATGATGAAAAGTTATTTCCACATATAAAAAAAGCAGTGAAATCCATATACCTTTCAAGAGGAGCAGAAGGATTGACAAGTCGAAATGAAGGCTCTATTTCAACTTCATTTGATGATATCATAGAAAAATTGAAAAATGACATTATAAAAACTGGTTTAAGGAGGATAAGATAATGTTATTAAGAGATTTAACAAAGGTGTACATATCAGAGAGTGAAGAGATTAAAGAACATGGAGAACCTGAAAAGACATGGAAATATAAAGGAATTGCATATTTAAATATTCAACAAGATATAAATGAACTTGATAGAAATTCAGCAGGTGAAACAAATTATGATATACAAAAATGTAGAGCCGATAGAAGATATGACATAAAAAATGGAGATGGAATATCTGTTAAAGATATTAGAGGTAAAAGCAAAATAATTCCAGATTATAGAGTAATAGACCAAACAAAGATAGGCAATACAATGATTTATAGAATGGAGTCGTATAATGAAGATTGAGTTTGAAATTAAAGGTTTAGACAAGCTTGATAAAAAATTAAATGATTTTTGTAAGAGATTGCCAGAAACAATAAAGGAAAGTATTGAAGAAATTTCTAAAAACATACAGGGGTATGCAATAAGATTAGAAAAAGGAAAAAACAGTGAAGGCATATTGTGTGAAATGGTAAATATGTCTAACAAAGAAGTTGTAAGCAGAGTTTATGCAGACCCTAGTAAGTTTATGGCAGATAATAATCAATCTTATTTATGGTTTGAATATTTTGGTACGGGCCAATGGGCTGAACAAGAGCATATAGGAAAAACAAAACATTTTATAGAATCAGGGTATACGGAATGGTATATTCCAGTAAATAAAGTAGAAAAAGGTTTAAATTATCCTATTGTAACTATTAACAATCAACAATTCTATGTTGCCATTGGTTCAAAAGGAAATCATTTTTTAGAAGATGCAGAATTTAAATCAAGGAATGAAAATGTTGAAATAATAAAGAAAAAATTAGATGAAATGTTAAAGGAGATTTGCAAATGAAAGAGATAGACGAAAGAGAATTCTCTGATTTAGTATGTGAAGAACTTGAAAAAATTGGAGAAGAAGTATTATTAAATAATCCTTCAACAGATAGTAAATTTCCTTGTAGAGTAATAAATACTCCATTAAAATCTGTTGAAGAGACAGATGATGAAGGAAACCCAATAAAATTAAGATTCCAATGTACTATTCAACATTGGAATGGTTCACAAAGAGAATGTATGAATATGTCAAGTAAGACAGATAAACAGCTAAGAAAGAAAAATATAATAAGAACAAATACAAGCGAAATAATCAAAGATACAGTAACAAAAAAATATAGATTATTAGCGACATATGAAGTCAGATATAATTGCATATCTGATTCTTTTAATAAAATAAAATAAGAAAGGAAATGATAGAAAATGGCAGTAACAACATCACCACAAGTTGCTATGAAAATGAAAGTATCATACGCAACAACATTAACAGGAGATAAAATAGATATAGCTTATTGTACTAAAATAGGACAATTAAAAAGCCTAAAAGAAGGACAAGCATGGAGTTCTTTAGAGTTAGATGAAGAAAGAAATGCATCAGGAAAAAGAAAAGCAGAAACAACAGATGTAGAAATGTATTTCATACACGAACAACATAAATCATTAAAAGAATTGGCAGATGCAGATACAGAAATATATCTATTCTTCCAATGTCCTGAAACAACTGCATCAGAAAAGGGAAAACCATTAACATTTTCATTAAAAGGTACAATAGATATAGCAGGAAATGAAGTAGAAGATGGAGACTTTTTAAAAGACACTATGAGAATATTTAGAAATAGTGCTTTAGTAGAAACAGATGGATATCCAGTAGAGGGAGATTCAACTAAATTTTAATAAATGGAGGCTATCTGCCTCCAATTTTTTTATAAGAAAGAGGTTTTTTTATGATATTAAAAGTAAAAGATAAAGAAATAACAATATTTATTAGTACAAGAAAACTAGTAATAGTACAAGACAAAACAAGAACAGAAAATTTTGAAGAATTATATTTTAATGCTATGTCAAAATTAAACATAAAAACATTAGCAGAAATATTATTAGTATTTGCGGAAGATAAAGAAGGAAATGAAGCATTTAATAATATAGCAGAAGTATATGATTTTATAGATGAATATAAGAAAGAAAACAATAAAAGCTATTCAGATATATTTAAAGAATTAGCTGAGGTAATAAATAATGAGGGTTTTTTCAACAAAAAAATGACAAAGAAAGATATGGAACAAAAGATATTAGATCCATTATCAACGATGAAATTAAACGATATGATACAGCCTTCAATAGAAAAAGCAATAACAGAGATAGCGAGAAACGAAATAGCAGAGAACAAATTAAAAATGAAGGATTAAGTGCAATAACAAAAAAACTAGAAAAAAGTAAAACAATAAAAGAATCAGTATATGCATTAGAACCATTAGCATATTATTTTGATATTAAACCAAAAGAATTTTGGAATAGTAGTTATACTAGCATAATGAAGTATTGCCAAGTTAAATTAGCAAAAATAGTAGATGATTTTAAAAGGGAAATAAATTTACAAGAAGCTACGACAGACAAGCTAATACAAGCAAATCCATTATTATTTAAAGACCCAAAAGTTGAAAGATTAATAGAAGGTTTTAAAGAGTTATTTAAAGAAGAATTAGAAGAACAGAATAAAGAACAAACTCTTGAAGAACAAATTGCAATATTTAGAAGTATGAAATAATTTATTTCTTCGACAAGTTTCGACAAATAACAACAACAAAATGTAATATAATACATTTATATTGTCTTAGGAGGGATATTATGGGTTTTTTTACTAGTATGCAAAAAACAAATGCTTTAACGGTATATGATAAAGCTAAAAAATATTTAAAGCCAAAAGATGGAAATAAACATGTGATAATGATAAATAGTTTCAGCAAATGGCTTAATCAGACTTTTGAGTGTGAAGATAAGTATACAACACAAATAGATGAAATAGTTTCTAATATGCAAAACGATGGGTACGAAATAATAGACATAAAAATGAACTCTATTATAAATCAAGGATTAACAGGAGAAATGGAAGGTTTCCATACTTTAATTATTTATAAGTAAACTTAAGTGAAAAATAAAAAGAAAATCTGATAAGAAATTTTAAAGAGGGGAAAAAAATGGTTTTATTTGTAATAATAGTAATAATAGTAGCAATTGTAATCATAAAGAAAAAAAGAGATGAAAAATGGTATGATGAATTAAGCATAAATGAGAAAACTAAAATTAAGCAAATAGATATAAAGTTAAAAGAAGTAAATTCAAGAATAAAAAATGTTATGCCAAAAAAATATCGATTATATAGAATGTTAAGTGATTTGTCTAATTATTTAACAAAAGATGAAGAAATAGTGTATTTCACTAGATATTTAAATAGGGTTGAGAATGTATTAAAAAATACGGGGCCAGCAGGCTATATATATGTTACTAATAAAAGGATTCTTATTGTAGATTTACAATATAAAAATATACCATTAGAAAAAGTAAGTTCAATAAGTTCAGCGAACTCTCTTGCAAGAAATGGAATTATTATAAATGATAGTTCTACATCAGAAAAACTTTTAGGAATTAATAAAAATGATGTTAATAAATTAATAAAAGTAATAAATGAAGGAATGGAAAAACATAAAAATATAAGTATAAATATAAACCAAACAACAGAAAAAGATGTGTCTGATAAAATAGCAAGATTAAAAGCTTTATATGACGAAGGTATATTAACAGAATATGAATTCAATGTAAAGAAAATGGAATTATTAGAAAAAGTAAAATAATAACAACAAATGAAACACCAGTAATGCTGGTGTTTTTATTATGTAAGAAAGGAGGAAACAATGACTTTAGAAGAACTAGAAATTATTATAAAAGCTAAGATAGAAGAGGTTAAACCTCAAATAACAAAAATGCTAAAAGATGTAAAAAATGCAGTTAACAGTTCAAAAGGAGAAATACAATCAGCTGTAAATGCAACATCTAAAGTAATGCAAGCAGTAAACACGCAAGGATTTGTAAGTAAAATAGCAAAAGCAGTTCAAACGGTAAAAGATAGAATAAGCAATCTAAATAAATTCACAGAAAACAACGAAACAGAATTGAAAGTAAATAATAAAAATGCAAGTCAACAAATAACGCAACTTGAGAAAGAAATAGATAGTTTGCAGAAAAAAATAAGTGCTCGACAAATGAAGTTAAGTATAATAAATCCGCAAATAGATAGTATAGTTGCTAATACTAAAAAAGATGTTATACCACAAGGAGTATCTAAAAATAATCCAGCAATGGATAAAGTAGTTAATAATTCTTTAGCATCAAACAAAGAATTTACATCCTTGAATAATCAGGCTAATAAATTATATACAGAAATAGAGATGTATTCAAAACAATTAGACACTGCAAAAACTAAAGCTTCACAACTAAAAAAAGAAGTTGGAAATACAGGAACTAGTCAAAATAAATTGACTAGTTTTTTTAGTACATTTAAAAATAAATTACAAGGTGCAGTAAGTAATGCGGGAGGACTAAAAAGAGTTTTTAATCAAATTCCTAAAATCACTCAAGAAGTAACAAACCATATTAAAAATATGGGAACAGGACTAAGTGGAGGCTTAAAAAATGTACTAAAATATGCTATGGCTCTATTTTCATTAAGAGGAGTATATAGTATATTAAGTAATTGTGCTAGTACTTGGTTGTCAAGTCAAAATTCAGCAGCAAAACAATTAAATGCTAATATAGAATATATGAAATATGCTATGGGATCTGCTTTAGCACCAGTTATACAATATGTAGTAAATTTAGTATATAAATTAATGAAAGCAATACAATCTGTTGTATATGCTTTAACAGGAGTAAACATATTTGCTAAAGCAAGTGCTAAATCATACAATGCAATGGCTAATAGTGCTAAGAAAGCAAAAAAAGAAACACAATCACTAGCTGATATAGATGAAATACATAATATTAAAGAAAATGCAGGAACTACTACACCTAATATTGATTTATCACAAGTAGATGGACAAATGGGTGAATTTGCTAGTAAATTATATGACTTTTTTAAACCGCTAGTAGAAAGTTGGAACAAATATGGGCCAAATCTAGTTAAACAAATAAAAACTACAGCAAGTCAAGTAACAGGTTTAATAAGTTCAGTATGGGAAAGTTTTGAAAAGATTATTACTAATGGAACAGTTTATACATCATTGGAATTAATTTTAGTTATTATAGGAAATATAGCAGAAGCCTTTTCAAATGCTTGGAATTATAATGGAAATGGAGATGCAATTGTACAAAATTTGGCAAATGCGTTTAATAATCTATTAACGGCAGTAAGAAATGTAGTACAAAGTCCAGGATTTCAGGAATGGTTAAAAAATTGTTCTGACAAATTTAGAGAGATATCAGAAAAGATAGCACAAATAGATTGGCAACCTTTAATGAATGCCTTATTTAAAATAGGTTCAACAATTGGAACAATGGCACTAAATATAATAAGTGGACTTGTGGACGTATTTAAATTTTTTATAGAGCACCCAGAATTAGCAGGTGTGATTTTAGGAATTGCAGTAGCAATAAAAACACTTTCTTTAGCATTTAGTGGAATTTCAGGATTAACCTCTTTTATTAAAACAATATCAGAGATAAAAAAGGTACTTAGCCCAATAATAAGTATTATTTCAAAAATAGGTCCAGCTCTAGGTGGAATAATATCAATAGTAATAGGAGCAGTTGCCGCTATTACTGGTTTTGTGGATATGCTGAAAAATGGATTTAGTTGGTTAAATGAAGTAATAATGGTTATTGGAATAGCATTAGTTGCAATTGGAGCTATTATATTAGGAGCACCAGCGTTAGTGGCAGGAATCATAGCAGCAATAGTAGCAGTTATTGCAACACTAGTGGTATTAATAAAACAACATTGGGAAGAAATTAAGGGATTTTTCTCAAATCTGTGGCAAGGAATAAAAAATGGAGTAACAATAGCATTCACAGCTATAAAAAATTCTATTGCAACAATATGGAACTCAATAAAGACGACTATTATAAAAGTAACGACAAACGTTAAAGATAAAGTGGTAGCTGTTTTTGATACAATGAAAAATAAAATAAAAAGTATAATGAGCGGTATTAAATCTACAATTAAAAGTATTTGGGATGGAATATGGGGAGCAATAAAAAAAGTTATTAATAGTATCTTAAGTGGAATTGAAAGAATGGCAAACGGAATTGTAAGAGGAATGAATAGAGTAATAGATGTGTTAAACAATCTAAAAGTTCATATTCCAGATTGGGTTCCATTGTTTGGAGGAAAAGATATTGGTTTTAGAATTAATAAAATGAGTCAAATCTCTATTCCAAAACTAGCAACTGGAACAAACTATATTCCAAAAGAAGGACTATATCATTTACATGAAGGAGAAGCGGTTGTTCCTAAAAGATACAATCCAAGTGCTGATAATAATTCAAGTACATCTAATAATAGCGTGGCAGATATTAAAATCACAAATGAATTAAAAATTGGAAATAAGACATTAGTTAGAGAAATAATACCAGATTTAAATTCAGAATTAAGACGACTTGGATATCAAGGTCTTTATGTAAGGGGGTAGGTATAAATGATAAAAGTAGATGGAGTAGAAATACCTACTCCAAGTGAATATAATCCATATCCAGAATTAAGAGAGAAAAGTTCAGAAAATTCTCTTGGAGATGTAAAAAGAAAAATCATAAGTTGCAGATGGAAACTAGAAATGAAGTGGGATTTATTAACAAAAGAACAATATGCACAACTAATTAAAATTAAATTTAAAAAAAGTTTTCAATGTGAATTTCCTTCATCAACAGGAAAAAGAGTAACAAAAACTATGTATGCGGGAGATCCAAAAGGAAATGCTTTTAAGTTAGATAAAAAGACTGATACTGTAAAGAATTGGACAAGTGTTAGTCTTAATTTTATACAATTGAAAGCTGATAAATATACAGGAGGTGCTTATTAATGATAGATACCTCAGAAGAACTAATTAACAATATGAGAGCTGATGTACAAACGACATCAGCTCGTGTTACTATTGTGTCTTATAAAGCAAGTACGATAAAACAGAAATCAAACAATGTGAATAAACATCTAAAAGAAGTAGGCATATGTGAGGATTTAGAGGAAGTAGAAGTGTACGAGAATTATAATATGCCACAATTAAAAAATTTAAAGATGCATGAAAATGGAAATTATGCAGTTTTTGAGGGAGACGGAATTCCATTATCAGGTGTACAGTGTATATCAAAAACCAATAATAATAATCAATTCGGCTGGTGGTCTGAATATTTGTCAGATGAAGATGGATATTTTAATCCATCAATTCCTAATGCATATCCAATATTAGAATGTGATATGAAAGAAATAGGACAAGATAAGCTTAACATAGTTTTTTCAAAAGAAAAAAACGAATACGCAGTAAAGTTTGATGTTGAAATTTCATATATGCTTGAGAGCACAGGAAAAGAAGAAACCAAAACATATAATATTGATAACAATAACAGCACCGTGTATACACTTGAAAATATACCTGATTCTGCAGACTTTTACGGTAACTTTGTTTCTATTGTAATAAAGATATATAAATGGTCTAAAGCAAATGCTAGAGCAAAAATATGTCAGATTTGCTTTGGAGATATTCTAGAGTATAAAGATGATAATATAGTATCTTTAAATGGAAAAAAGGGAGTAAGTCTAACAAATGAAAATACAGAATCAAAAGAACTAGATTTAACAATTCAAGATGAAGAAGAAGAGTACAATATTTTTGAACCAACTGGAAAATTGGTTAATTTAGACTCTGGCTCTGTATTAAGTTTAGAGTTAGGGTGTTTAATAGATGATTTTATTTATTATGTTAAAATAGATGAATTTAATTTGAGCAAACCAAAAAAAGAACAAAATTCTTTAGAAGTGAGTATAACGGGTAAAGGGTTTATTAATCAATGTAGTGATATTGATTTTGGAGCTAATTTCTATGATAAAACAGAACCTCAGTTAATACTTGATTCTGTATTTGGTTATGAAGAAGAAATATACTTTAATATTGATGAAGAAATAAAAAACGATGTTGAAGATGTTAGAACTGAGTATGGAACAGTAAAAATTCCAGAAGGAATAAACAAATTGGCTACTGCAATAAGGGCAAATGTAATTGAAACAATTGATAATAAGGTGCTTTTAACAAGAATAAAAGAAAAAGAACCAGTTGCAACAATAAGATTAGAACAGTGTATGGAATTGCCAACAATAGAAAAAGAAGATATACAATCAGAAATAAACATAAATATATACTCGCCTACTGACAAAGGAAATGAAACAATATACGAAGAAAATTTAAATTTAATTCAAGATGAATGGAATATATTTAAATACAATAAAGAGCATACAGCACCACCATATACAGCTAAAAGAACTCTTGATATTTCAGGAGAAGAAATGACTGTTGATATGCAAGGAGTAATTTTTCTTGAAGATAGAGCAGGGTGGAATCCAGCTTCTGGGGGATATAGCAAAATAACAATAACAGGGCATGTTGTAGAAATATCAAGTACAACACGTCAATTTTCTATGAATAAAAATGGAACAAGTAATCAAAGTATAGAAAATGAAAGCATAGGAACTACACAACAAGCAGAAAGAGTCTTTAAATGGTTAAAAGATAATTATAACAAATGTTTTAAGTATGAAGTGGAAATACAAGATACATTCACTTATGAGCTTGGAGATACAGTTTGGATTGAAACAGGAATATATGTTAATGGAATTCAAATAGTTAGAAAAGCTATCATTATAAATATAGAATATGAGTACAATGGAGCACTAACATACATTTTAACATTGAAAGGAGCTTAACATGTGGAACAAAAAAGGAATAAGAAACGTTAAAGTAGAAGCAAAAAAATATAAAATTTCATTATCGATTGACGGTAAAAGTACGCAAGTTACAAGAGATGGAAAGAATTTATTTAATTTAAGCAATGTTCCTGATGGTAGTTCTTATGTAATAAAAACCGAAACAGGGTTAAACTTAAATAAATGCTGGGTATCGGATGTGTTTGGTGTAAATGGTTCAGAAAAACTACTAGATACATTTAAGCCAAATACCACTTATACAATGAAAGCAAAAGCTAAGGTTGTGTCAAGACCTTCTACTATTATAAGTCATCAAAATGCTACTTTTTTATTATATAGATCATATAATAGTGAATTAAGTGGAGTTTTTCAAGCAGTATTAAATATGCCTGATAAAGAAACAATAGCATTAAATACTGAAAAAGAATATATAACGAGTTTTACTACACCAGCAGATATGACGAATGTTAGGTTTTTATCTTATTGCTTTTATGGAAATAATGATGGTTCTACAACAGGTGCTCCTCAAGGGGAAATAGATGTATCAGAAATAATGCTAGTAGAAGGAAAATATACAGCAGAAAATTTTCCAGATTTTGAATTATATGGCGTATCTCCATCACCAGATTATCCAAGTGAAATAAAAAGTATTGGGGATGATATTAATTTATTTGACAAAAATACTATGGTAATTGATGGGAGTTATGTAAGTGATGCAAGTGGTAAATTTATTAGTAATGCTACTTCTAAAAGAACGGATTATATAGAAATTAAGGAAAAGACATCTTATTATATATATAGTGATAAAACAGTAGGAAACTGGGGAGCTTGGTACAATAAAGATAAAAAATTTATTAGTGGCATAACATTAGGTGGTAAAAAAGAAGGCATCGCAAAATCTCCTACTAACGCAAAATATATGGCATTTACATTGTCTTATAATAATAATTTGTCAGATTTTTCAAATGTTAAGATAGCTAAAAGTGATAAAGAAGTGCCATATAGCGAATATGGGGAAGGCACATTAAGTATAGAACAGAGAGGGAAGAATATAATAAATCCTAATATATCTACAATCACAAATGCTGGAGTTACTATAAAGAATAATGGAGATGGAAGCTATACTGCTACTGGAACTTCTACTAGAGGATTTAGTATTCCATTAACAAAAGATTTATTTGTTTTAAAATCAGGTTTACCATATACTAACAGTATTGAAATTTTAGATGGAGATATGCCTAATAGGACTAGTATAGTTAGTACAGTAATTAATGATAATGGGGTCGAGTCTTTTAATTATATGATTTTACATTCTAATTTACTAAGTAATACTATAACTCCTAATGAAGATAAAACAGTAAAAAGATATGAATTATATTGTAATGCTGCTGGAATTAGTATAAATTTTACATTCAGAGTGCAATTAGAACAAAATAATAAAGCGACTGAATGGCAACCTTACTTCTATAATTCTTATATTTTACCATTATCAGAGCCATTGCGTAGTCTGCCAAACGGAGTAAAAGATACTTTGGAAGTTGATGGTATTCATAGAAGAGTTGAAAGTATTATTTTAGATGGTAGTGAAGATTGGAAGGGTTATACAAAAATAGGTAACAATGCTAGGGCATATTATATATATAATAGAATTAAAAAACAAAGTCAATGTTTAAGTAATTATTTTAACTACTCATCACTATTTGAAACTGATGAGACTGGCATCAACTTAAGTCCATATGAAACATCACTAATAGCTATTAAGATACCGCTAACAAAATTAGAAACAAAAGATATACAAGGAATTAAAAACTGGTTATCAACTCATAATACCGAAGTAATCTATGAATTGGCAACTGAAACAATAGAACCATACACAGACGAACAAAAAGAAATTATAAATTCTATGGTTACTGAAAAAGGGACTAATATATTTAATATAAATGAAGATACAGGAATTGAAATACAATATAAAGGTTTAGAAGAAGAATGGGATTCTACAGATATAATACCATTAAAAATTTTTAAAGAATTAATATGCAAAATACAAAAGTATTCTAATAAACTAGGAATAAAAAATAATCTTATTAATGAAAAAAACAATGGAGAGTTCTTATTTTCAGAAGAGGTAAATGAAATAGATAGATTGCTAGAAGTAATGAGTAATGTTTTATTGTTAGAATATAAAAGAAAATATTGGTACAACTTAACAACGTTTAACTATAAAGATTGGACAAAATTTGATGAACAGATAACTTTAATAGAAGAAAAAATCAAAAATACAGATATATATGTCTATAAAGATGATGTAATAGAAGACCAGAAAACATATAGAAATTTATTATATAAGGAGGTTTAAAATGGGACAAACTATAAATTATAAAATACCATATCCAGAGCAAGATGATCCTAGAAATATTCCAGAAGATATGAAGGGAATGGCAGAGAGTATAGATACTTTAATAAAAAATTTATCTACAGCAATATCAACGATAATAGAAACGGGTAGTAACAGTAATGGTTCTTGGATTAAATATGATAACGGAATAATGATATGTTATAAGAATTTTTCGGGAACTGCAAAAATAACACAAAGTTGGTACAATTTATATGAAACAAGTTCTGCGAATGCGTTAGATTTTGGAAATTATCCGCAAGAATTTAAAGAAACACCTTTATTATTTACACAATTTTATGGAGGAAACTCTCAATGGATTGATGCATGGCTAGATAATAGTAGAACAGCATCAAAAGTTGGAAAGGCTATTGTTTGCTCTGCATCTTCAAAAACAGCAGGGGCCTACTATAATATTTTAGCAATAGGTAGGTGGAAATAATGGAGATAGTAAAAATAATATTACAATGGGCGATACCGATTGCGTGTGCAACTGGTATCGCTTTTGTTAAAAAGCAATTAACTTTTAATAAAGCAATGAAAGAAGGAATATTAAGCATTATTAGAAGTCAATTAACAAGTAAATGTGAAACATATCTTGATAAAGGTTATTTGCCTGAATATGCAAGATATTGTTTAGAAGAATTGTTTAAAAATTATAAAACACTTGGAGGAAATCACGGAATGGAAATATTGGTTGAAAAGTGTTTTGAATTACCTACAAAAAAGGAGGAAAAATAAAATGGATAAAAGAAAAATAATAGTTGCAAGTGTTACTATAATTTTAGCAGTATTAGCAGGAATATTTGGATTTAATTACACAGATGAAGATGTTAACAAAATATCTGATGGGGTAGAAACAATAACAAATATTGTTGAAAATGTACAAATAGCTGAATTATCACAAGAAGATGAACAAGCTACAGAAGTACAAGAAGCTAATCTAGAGAACCAAACTTTTGAAGAGTTAGGAGAAGTTGCTTATAACGGAAGTGACAAAACACCTAATGTAGAGGTTGGAGAATACAAAGGACTAACATATTATTCACAAGCAGATAATAGATGGGCTAGTCATAAATATGGAAACAATAATATGTTAAATAGTGGTTGCGGTCCAACAGCAGCTGCAATGGTTGTATCTAGTATTAAAGGCGAAATAAGACCTGATACTATGGCTGATTTATATGTTAAGTATGGTTATCGTTCAGCAAATGCTGGTACATATTGGGCTGCAATGA
This sequence comes from uncultured Clostridiaceae bacterium, assembly GCA_905198755.1. Classification (GTDB taxonomy): domain Bacteria; phylum Bacillota; class Clostridia; order TANB77; family CAG-508; genus HGM13634. Next base: position 903 of record CAJKDR010000010.1, on the reverse strand, counting down.
AATGGACTGCAGATGTATTTGATATAGAGTTAAAAGAAACATCTAACTTTAATACAATGATAGACAAACTAGAAGATAATAACTATGTAATAGCAATATGTAGAAATGGATTATTCACATACGGGGGACATTTTATAGCAATAGTTGGAATAGATGGAGACACATTAAAGATATATGATCCATATTTATATAGTGGTAAGTTTAATACATCTACAAGAAGAAAAGCTAATGTGAAAGTATCAGGCAATACAGTATATGTATCAAAAAATAACTTTAAGAAATATGCTAATGCACAACATTTCTACTGTTATAAAAATACAAGAAATGATGGCAAAGTAAATGAAACCAAGATAGTAGAAACAAAAAGTAATAAAACTACAAAAAGTGTAAATTATAAAGTAAAAGTAACAGCAAGAGTAGGATTAAATATAAGAAAAGGTGCATCAACTAAATATAGTAAAGTGGGCAAATATTCTTATAATACTACAGTAACAGTAACAGCAAAATCAGGAAATTGGGGTAAAACATATAAAGGCTGGATATGTTTAGATTACACAAAGAAAATTAATACAACGATAACTTCAACAAAAAAAGTAGGTGCTAAAAAAGGATTAGTACTAAGAAAAACTGCAAATGGGAAGAAGATATTAACAATACCTTACAATAAAAAAGTAACAGTATTATCTCCAAAATATACAACTAAAAATGGATATGTTTGGAGTAAGGTTAAATATGGAAAATATACTGGTTATGTAGCAAAGAAATATTTGAAATAGGAGAGCTTCGGCTCTCTTATTTTTTTGCTTAAAATCACTAAAATCAAGGCATATAAGTACTTGACTAAAAAAATAAAAAGGCTTAAAATCAATTCTCGTAAGCCGTTTTTTTTATAATATAAATATA
>CAJKDR010000009.1 GCA_905198755.1 uncultured Clostridiaceae bacterium | reverse complement strand
CAATTTATAATCTCTATATTAAATTTTTATATTAAAGAATCTTTTTTATTTACCTTTCTATTTTACATTTATTATTGTAAACTGTCAAGTAGTTTTACATTGATTTCACAATAAGAAAACAAAAGCGGAATAAATTCCGCTTTTTATTTTATATATACTGGTGTTCCTATTGCAACTATATTGTATAATTGTTTTACTTTATTATATGGCATATTTACACATCCATGGCTTCCTGCTGTTTTATATATCTTTCCACCAAAGTTACTTCTCCATGATGCATCATGAAATCCAAAAGATGCTCCTTTAAAAGCTATCCAATAATTCACAAAACTTTCATAGTCTTTTCCTTTTAATATTATGTTTGTTGCCTTGTTTAATACTTTAAAATTTCCTCTTGGTGTTTTACCATCTTTCCCTGTAACTATTTTAGATGATAAAACCACTTTATCATATTCATAATATGTTAATGTTTGTTTATCAATTGATACTACTATATGTGGATTTTTCTTTTTATTAACTTTTACAGTTATTGAATCTTTAGCTTCATTTCCATTTAAATCTTCTACTGAATAATTTACTGTATATGTTCCCGCCTTTGATATATCTACATTTGATTCCACTTTTACTTTTGATGTTATATCTCCATCATAATTGTCTATTGCCTTATATCCTGGAATTGTAAATTTATCTCCTACATAAATTGTTTGTTCTTTTTCTCCATCTATAGTTATTTCTGGTGCTGTTGTATCTTTTACTATTACATTTCTTGATACTGTTTTATCTATATGTAAAACTTTATTTGTTAAGTTATATTTTACAGTGTAATTTCCAGTTTTCTTTTCATTTACATTTGATGTAATTTTCACTTTATTACTTACATCTTTATTGTTGCATTTTGCTATGACACCTTCTTCTGTATATTGGGTCCCAGCTTCTAACTCAATTGTTTCTTTTCCTGAAAGCTTTATTTCCGTTGTATAATCTGCCCCTTTAATACATATTAAGTAGCATGCTAATGCTATACATATTATTGAAACTATTACAATAGTTATTATTACTGGTATATCATTTTTCTTTTTGCTTTCTATTTTTACTTCTGAAGTAATTTTTTCTTTTTCTTTTACTTGTTCTTTCATTTTTTATCCCTATCTCATATTTTTACTCACCAATTATACCATAACACTATTTAGTGTCAATAAATTTTGTTATTTTTTGTAAAATTTTGAAAGAAAAAAGAAATCTTTTGCAAGATTTCTTTTTATCCAAATATTCCTTTTTTCTTTACGGGTGGTTGTTCATTCATTGTTTTTGCTAATTTTTCCATTAGTTCTCTTTGCTCTTTGGTTAACCTCTTTGGCGTTCTTACAACTACTGTAAATATAAAATCACCTGCATAACCACTATTAGGATTTTTAAATCCTTTTCCTTTTATTCTAAATTTAGTATCTGTTTGTGTTCCTTCTGGTATTTTGCATTTTTCTTTTGTGCCATCTACCATTGGTATTTCAAGGTTTGCACCTAATGTTGCTTGTGTTATTGTTACCGGAATGTCGCAGTATACATTGTTTTGTTTTCTTGTATATATACTATGTCTTTTAACATGTACAGTTATAAATAAATCTCCTTTTTCTCCACCTTTATTTCCTGCTGCACCTTCGCCTCTTAAGATAACTGTTTGATTATCGTCTATTCCTGCTGGAATTTTTACTTTTATTTTTGTTGATTTTTTTACTTTTCCTTTTCCTCTACATGTTTCGCATGGTTCTTTTATTACTTTTCCTTCTCCATGACAATTAGGACATGTTCTAGTTGTTTGCATTTGTCCTAATATTGTTGTTTGTGTTTGACTTATTTGTCCTGTTCCATTACACATAGAACAATTCTCTACTTTTGTTCCAGGTTTAGCACCAGTTCCATGACATGTATTACAAGTTTCTTCTCTATTAAAACTGATTTCTTTTTCTACGCCTAAAAATGCCTCTTCAAATGTAATTTCTATATCATAACGTAAACTTGCTCCTTTAGAAGGTCCTGATTTTGCTCTTGATGTTCTTCCATTTCCAGCAAAACCTCCTCCAAAGAATGATGAGAATATGTCTCCTAAATCTCCAAAGTCTCCCATATTAAATCCGTCAAATCCTTGTGAATAAAATCCACTTCCACCAGCTCCTCCGAATCCTTGTGGTCCGTCTGGTCCAAATTGATCATACATTCTTCTTTTTTCTGGATTTGATAAAGTTTCATATGCTTCGTTTACTTCTTTAAATTTGGCTTCTGCTTCTTTTTTATTATCTGGATTTGCATCTGGATGATATTTTTTTGCAAGTTTTCTGTATGCTTTTTTTAATTCATCATCTGTTGCATTTTTATTTACTCCTAAAACCTCATAAAAATCTCTTTTATCAGCCATTTTATTCCTCCACAAATATTTTATTCATATTTTCTCTTGTTATCTTCTACAAAATTTTTATTCATATTAGTATTATGTTTTTCTATGTAAGCTTTTGATAGCTCTTCTGGTGAAATTCCTAATCTAATTAGTACTTCTATATAATACATTAGAACATCAGATATTTCTTCTACAAATCTTTCTCTTACATGTCCTTCTTGCATTATAGTATCTATACCCTTTTTCTTTATAATAGATATACATTCTCCCATTTCTTCAACCATATATAATAAATGATTTTTAGCATCTTCAGGATAATATTCTCCCCCATCTTTCTTTATTTATTTCGTGCAATTCTTTTTGCATTTTTATCATTTCTGATATATTTAAATCTTTGTTTTCCATTTTATTCCTCCAATAATATGTTAGAGGTTTGATGTTAGAAATTAAATTCTATGGTAATTCTTCGAAGTAATTACTATATATTCCAACTTCTAACTTCTAACCTCTAATTATTATCATCATTTAATTATTTATTTTCATCTTTTTTGTCGTCATCATTTTCTACATTGTATTCTGCATCATATACAGTTTCTCCATTGTTATCTGTATTTGCTTGTGCATTTTCTGCAGTTGTTCCTGTAGCTGCTCCTGCTGCATTTGCTTGTTTGTATAATTTTTCAGAAATTTCATAAAATGCTGTTGTTAATTTTTCTGTTGCTTGTTTAATGTTTTCTACATCTGTTCCTTCTAGTGCTTTTTTTACATTAGCTATTTCAGTTTCTACTTTTGCTTTTTCTTCTCCACTTATTTTATCACCTAAGTCTTTTAATGTTTTTTCACTGTTGTAAACTAAGCTTTCTGCATTATTTCTTGCTTCAATTTCTTCTTTTTTCTTTTTATCTTCACTTGCATGTGCTTCAGCATCTTTTACAGCTTTTTCAATATCTTCATCAGATAAGTTTGAACTTGCTGTTATTGCTACATTTTGTTCATTTCCTGTTGCCATATCTTTTGCTGATACATGTACTATACCGTTTGCATCTATATCAAACGTTACTTCAATTTGTGGTACTCCACGAGGTGCTGCTGGTATTCCTGTTAATTGGAATCTTCCTAATGTTTTATTGTATGCAGCCATTTCTCTTTCACCTTGTAAAACGTGAATTTCAACACTAGTTTGACCATCTGCTGCTGTTGAGAATACTTGTGATTTTTTAGTTGGTATAGTTGTGTTTCTTTCTATTAATTTTGTAAATACACCACCATATGTTTCGATACCTAATGATAATGGTGTTACATCTAATAATACTAAATCTTTAACATCTCCTGATAACACACCACCTTGAATTGCTGCACCTATTGCGACACATTCATCTGGGTTTATTCCTTTATCTGGTTCTTTTCCTGTTATTCTTTTTACTAATTCTTGAACTGCTGGAACCCTTGTAGATCCACCAACTAATAATACTTTATGCAAATCACTTGCAGATATTCCAGCATCTTTTAATGCTTGATTAACTGGTCCTGAAGTTGATTCTACTAGTTCTCTAATTAATTCTTCAAATTTTGATCTTGTTAATGTTACATCTAAGTGTTTTGGTCCAGTGGCATCTGCTGTAATAAATGGTAAGTTAATTTGTGTTTGTTGTACACCTGATAATTCTATTTTAGCTTTTTCTGCTGCTTCTTTTAATCTTTGCATTGCCATTTTATCTGTACTTAAGTCTATTCCATTAGATTTTTTAAATTCGTCTACTAGGTAGTCTATTATTTTTTGGTCGAAATCGTCTCCACCTAATTTATTGTTTCCGCTAGTTGCTAAAACTTCAAATACACCATCACCTATATCTAGTATAGATACATCAAATGTACCTCCACCTAAGTCATATACCATTATTTTACTATCTGTATCTTCTTTGTCCATACCATAAGCTAATGCTGCTGCTGTTGGTTCATTTATAATTCTTAATACTTCAAGTCCTGCTATTTTACCAGCATCTTTTGTTGCTTGACGTTGGCTATCACTAAAGTATGCTGGAACTGTTATAACTGCTTGGTTAACTGTTGTTCCTAAGTAGTTTTCAGCATCTGATTTTAATTTTTGTAATATCATTGCTGATATTTCTTGTGGTGTAAATTCATCACCTTCAATATTTACTTTTTTATTTGTACCCATATCTCTTTTTATAGATATTACTGTATTTTCTGGATTTGTAACAGCTTGACGTTTTGCTATTTGTCCTACTAATCTTTCTCCGTTTTTTGAGAAAGCAACAACTGATGGAGTAGTTCTATTTCCTTCAGCGTTTGGTATAACAACTGGTTCTCCTCCTTCCATAACAGCTACACATGAGTTTGTTGTACCTAAATCAATTCCTATAATTTTTCCCATAATTTAAAACTTCCTTTCTATCTAATAATTATTTTTTAACTTTTTTTAAATTTTATTTTCTTTTGTAGATTTATATAATTTAAAATTAAAAACATATTTTTTAAGAATTTACGATGCCATTATCTAATTAGCCACCACAACCATAGCATGACGTATAACTCTTTCACCAATTTTATATCCTTTTCTGAATACTTCTTTAACTTCTTTTTCTCCTAAGTTTTCATCTTGTACTGAACTTACCGCTTCATGATATTCTGGATTAAAAGTTGTTCCTACTGTTTCTATTTCTTTTACTCCTAACGAAGATAAAACATCTGTGAATTGTTTTAAAACCAATTCTACTCCTTGTTTGTATCCTTCATCTTCTGTATTACTATTTACAGCTTTTTCTAAATTATCAACTACTGGTAAGAATGATGAAACAATATCTGAAAGTAATGAATTATATAATCCTTCTCTTTCTTTAGCACTTCTTTTCTTAAAGTTATCAAACTCTGCCATTAATCTTTTTAGTCTATCTGTAGTTTCTTCTAATTCTGTTTTCATATTGTTTATTTCATTATCTTCTTTGCAAGTTTCTTCAGCTAATTTTTGTTCTTCCTTTTTCAACTCTTCTTTTTTTTCTTCCACTTTCATTCCTTCTTTCTTTTTCAATCTTGTTTTTCATCTCCTGAAGTAAGTAATCCTCCTTGATTCATTCTTCTGTTTATATATTTCAAAGCTGCAATAACTTTTGCATAGTCCATTCTTTTTGGTCCTATTATCCCTATTGTACCTACTGATTTTCCATGTACTTTATTATTGAATGTTATAATACTGAAATCTTTTAATTCGTTATCTTCTTCATCGCCTATATAGATATGTATATCATCATCTATACTTTCATTTAGTTTTCCTATCATTGTATCTTTTTCATCTAACACGTTTATAAAGTTTTTTGCCATTTCAAAGTCTTTAAATTCTGGTAATTCAAAAACTTTATTTGCACCTTCATAATATACATCATCTTCTGCATTAATAACTTTTTTAATTTCTTCTAATATTGTTGTAATTACATCTAGACTTTCTGTCATCTCAGAAAAGATGTATTCTTCTATTGGTCTATCTATATAGTCTAATGTTTTACCTTTTAGTTTATTATTGAATAAAAATGTTAATGTTTTTACTTGTTCTTCTGTTATATCTTCATCAAATTTTATTATTGTTTCTTTTATTATTCCTGAATCTGTTAATATTATAGCCATCATTGTTTGTGTGCCTAGTAACACAAATTTTATATCTTCTATTATTTGATTATGTTTGTTAGGACCTATACTTACTGTTGGATAATGGGTTATTTCTGATAATGTATTTGTGGTTATTTTAGTTAAGTCTTTCATTTGATTTACTTTGGTTTGTAATTTTGATTGTATATAAATTATCTCTTCTAGACTTAAGCTATCTTCTTTTATTAATTCATCTACATAGAATCTATACCCTTTAGCTGATGGTACTCTTCCAGCAGAAGTATGTGGTTTATCTAAATATCCTTTTTTCTCTAATTCTGCCATTTCATTTCTAACCGTTGCACTGCTACAATCTATTTGGTATTTTTCTACAATTGCTTTTGAGCTTACGGGATCAGCTGTTTGAATGTATTCTTCTATAATTGCTTGAAGAATTTCTTTTTTTCTATCATTCAACATTTTTATTTTCCTTTCTTAATGTTGACCATTTTTAGCACTCTTTTATATTATTTGCTAACTCTTTATATATTATACAATATTTTTAGCACTTGTCAATATATTTTGCTAAAAAATAAAAATAAATTTTAAAAAATAAAAAAAGCGGAGTAAACTCCGCGCGGGCGGGGCGAGTCGTCCGCCCCTACAAACATATATACATTTTTCTTGTTATATTATGCAATCTATTTCGTGTATCAAATTTCAACACTATTTTCTACATTAAGATTCTTTTTATTGTTAATGTTTTTCCTGTATTATTATCTATTTCAAACATGCATGCAGAAAATATGCAATTAGTATCATTAGATAGTTTTGAATCGTCTTCTAATTCTTCTTTATATCTTTTTACTTCAAAGTCTAAGTCATATCCTATTCCAGAATTTACAGGTCCGCACATTCCTATATCTGATATAAATCCTTCTCCTGAATTTATTATTTTTTCATCTGCTGTCTGTATATGTGTGTGAGTTCCATATACTACTGATACTTTATCTTTTAGCATATGTGCCATTGCTGCTTTTTCGTTTCCATATTCACTATGAAAGTCTATTATTCTAATTTTTATATCTGAATTTAAGTTACTAACAATATTGTCTATAACATTAAATCCATTTAATGTTCCGCCTAATCTCTTTCCTAATACATTGGCTACAAAGATTTTATTTTGTTTTACTTCAAACACATTGTATCCTTTATTTATTGTATCTTTTGAATAGTTTACTGGTATTATTAATCTACTATCATCTATTTCATATATTCCTTTATTAGAATATGTATGATTTCCCATAGTAACTGCATTTACACCTACTGCTATTAATCTTTCAAAAGATTGTTTATTAATTCCTCTAGCCTCTACTATATTTTCTCCATTTGCTATTACAAATTCAATAGATTCGTTTTTTATTAATTCTGGTAATACCTTTTCTACTTTCTCTAATGCTTTTTCTCCTACTATATCTCCTATTGCTAAAATTTTCATTATTTTTCTCCTATTTCATTTAATTTCCTTAATGTTACTGCAAATGCAATATACATGAATGATAATATAAGTATTAATATACAAATATTTGTTACATTAAATCCTATTAATGATACTAAGTATAAAATTATGTATCCTATTATCCTTGGTATATTAATCATAACTTCAAAATAATATGTATAACTTGAGTCTAGACTCTTATCTATAATATTAGGATTTATATTTTCATAATATATTGTTTCATTTGCTACTTCAAATATAGGATTAATTATTCCATTTAATAAATTATATAGCAATACTATTATTAAACTAGTACTTATCCCGAAAAGCATACTATCTGAAGGTATTTTTATTATTGATAATGTTAATATTCCTGTAAGCATCATTTGTACAACTGCCATTGGAATATACCATTTTCTTTGTTTTTCTCTAGAGATTTTATTACTAAATAAATATAATGTAACAACTCCAATGAGTGTAATAATTCCTGTTACGTTTCCTAAACTGCTTTCTGTTTTTAGTGTCAAAAATGTTAATAGTGTTATTAATGTAGAAAGAACACCAAATGATGACAATCCTCTGAAAAACGATCTTATGCTCATTAATTTTATAACCTTTAAACTATTATGTTCTTTTAAGCTTTCAAATAATTTTCTTAAATTTATTCTTTCACAATTTATATTCTGTGCTCTTATACTAAAAGAATATAAAAATGCTATAAAGGATACAACAAGTAAAAAAGCAAATACATATGTATAAGATTTTGCACTTATAATGAATCCAAATACTGCTGGAAATACTACTCCAATTATATCGTTTATAATTCTATCCCATGAGCAGTATTTATTTTTATTATCTTTATTTGTTAATGCACTTGTAATTAATGGTTGTGGATAATAATATAACGCATTAACAAAACTAGTAAACATAGCAAATGGTATTATGTATTTACTTATATTTTCTCCCAATAAAATTAAAATTGCACATTCTATCAATGAGAAAAATATTCCTGTCCTTAAGATATTTAATAATGTTACTTTTCTAAATTTATTAATTAGGTTAAAAAATATCATATTAAAAATACAATGCACTATATAATATAGGCATACATTTGTAACATTTCCTGAGTCTATCTTTAATAGATATATTCCTAAAAAAGTATCTATGAATATTTTTATAAATTTCTTGTGTGAATTTACTGCTAAAAATTTTTTCCAATCATTACTATTTATATTTTCCATTTTTTAATTTTTCCTTTTATTCGACATTCGTGTTTGCATTATAACATAGTACTTATAGGTAAGCAATAATATTATTCTATTATATCCATTGCGTTATCTTGCGCAATTCCATTTAGATTATAATATGATGATGGTATGTTACCTACAATTATATTTTCTGCTATTATAAATTGATTATTTATTTTTTCATTTATTGTGTTAAATGGTGTTAATATGCTTATTTCACATTGTATTTCTAAATATAATCTATGTAGTGTTTGATTTACTCCTTTTTCTATAAATTCACTTTTCACTTCTGTTGTTACATTTCCTATTGTAGATATTCTTATTGGTATTTTAGGACCTCTTCCTGATAATATACTAACACCTGTAAAACTTCCTAAGTTAATGTGTATATCTTCATCTTCTGTTTCATTTATTTCTTGTTGTATTTTTTCCGTAATATCTGATATCACATTATTTATATTTATCATATTTGCTTCTAACATTTTTATGTTTTTATTTGTATCTGTATGTATTGTCATGAAATCTGTGTATTTATATCCCTGTAGTGTTTTTGTCGTTTGTTGATTGCAAATTATTGTTGCTATATTCTGTGCTTTATCAATGCATAATCTATTAAATACTGGCGTTACAGCTCTTATTATAATTGCAACTGTAATGAAGGCTATTATAAGTATAAATATCATTTTGTTTAATTTATTATTTTTATCAAAGTTTCTTTTATTATTAAAGATATATAATTTAGGTAGCTTTATTCTTGGTCTTGAATATAACAATGCCATAAAACACACCTTCTATCATTATAATTTAAAGGATAGACTTAAAGTCTACCCTTTATTATATTTTATGCACTAATTCCAATTTTGTTATTTTTATAACGTTGTATATATAATTTATCTCCTACCTTTATGTTATCATTTTCTAAATTATTTAGTTCCATTATATTTGATACTGTTGTTTTGTATCTTTTTGCTATTTTCCAAAGTGTATCACCTGGTTTTACTAAGTAAATTACCATACTATAATTTTGAACATTTCTATTTTCTAATAGTTTTATTTCATCTATTATATTTATATCTGCTGAGTCTGACATTTCTAAAGAGAATTGTATATTTACTTTGCATTCGATCATTCCATCTGCTAACACTACAAAGTTATCCCCTACACATTCAGTTTGTACTGTTACTCTTTTTTCTGAATTTATACACTCATCTTCCATTTCATAATTGAATGGTAATTTATATTTCTTTGCTTCTATTCCAATTGTTGTACTTGATGCAAATATAAAGTTCAAGTTCAATTCTCCTTCAAATACAATTCTTCCATTTAGTATATTTGTATTATTTATTACTGGATTTATCTCAACATCATAAATTTGATTATTTGAAATTTCTGGTACTGATATTTTTTCCGATATATCACACATACTTTTTTTATTAATTTTATTTGTTTCTGTTAATACTGGTTTTGTTGTAAATTCAATATCATCTTCAACAGAATACATATCTTGTATTAATTCTATATTTGATGTACCATATGCCATACATGAAATTCCTACTTCTATTTCTACATATATTGAATGGTTTTCGTCATTATTAGGCTTAATTAACATATTTTTTATTTCATAGTTTGTATTTATTATATTTTCTTCTGAAACATCTGAAATATCTATAAATCCCATTATTGGAATGTTTGAATTTATTATTTTAATTTCATTACTTTCTGTTAAATACATTATTTTTGTTGCTGCATCTGCTTTTACTAGCACTTTATTATAACTTGTTTTTTCTTCTTTATTTACAATATTAACTTCTGCTTTTAGTACTTCTGCTAAATTTTCCCCACATGCTATAGTATCCTTTGCAATTGTTTTTGTTGTTCCTTTTCCAACTAAAGTATTTATTGTCATTTTTGAATTTAGTGTTTGTACGTTTTCTACATTATTAATTTCTTTTAATACCTCAATACTTTGATTTAAAAATAATTGTATGCTTATTTCTACTTCTACTTTTATATTAATTTTTCTTCCATTTAGTACATTACATTCTATATTTTTTATTTGCATATTATCCATTATGTCCATATCTTGTTTGCATTCGTCCATATCTACCATCTGTGTAAAATCTAATGTGGTATTTAATCCTCTTGTAATATCTGTTTCAGAATCCGCTAAATATATTAAGTATACATTTATTCCGCCATCATATCTTACTCTTCCGTCTAGTACTTCTTTTTTATATATACATATATTTCCTACACTGTCTATTGTACTTAATATATCTGGCTTCACATCTGGAACTATCATGTCTCCTTCTATTGTTACAGTTTTTGTTTTTGTACCAATTAGTTTATTAATAGTTAAAGATTGTTTACTAACATCTACTTCCATTAAAATAACCTCCTCAATATCTCATAAATATATAGTAAATTATATTAACAAGCTATAAAAAAATTCCTAAATTCTAAATTTTATTTCATTCACTAAAATTCATTTTTCGACATAATATACTATAAGCTAGAATATTATGGAGTGATATACTATGGAAAAAATAAAAAAAGGAGATATTGTAGCTAGGAAATCATATGGTTGTGATATATTATTTTTTGTAGATAAAATAATATTTAGTACAAATGGTTCTGCAATTGCTATATTAAAAGGAATTACTGTCAGAATAATTGCAGATGCATATTTAGATGATTTGTTATTCATTGATAAAGATTTAATAGATGTTAATATAAAAAATTTAGATTCTAAAATTGAAGATAGAATATTTGATACTAGCTTATTAAAAACTAGATATCGTATAAATAATAATACTGGTAAAATTCTTCATTTAGATGGTGATAGAAGATACTCTGAAAAATCAAATAGATATTATAGAAGATCAGGATTAACTGCTATTGTGAGGAACATCCCAGAATTTAGACAACCACAAATGATTAGAGAGCTATTAAGAAAATATAAACCTGATATACTTATTATTACAGGCCATGATGGAATGATAAAGTCAGGTATCAATTATGCTGATATAAATAACTACAGGAATTCAAAATATTTTATTCAATCTGTTATTGAAGCAAGGAAACTCATTCCATCTAGCAATGACCTTTCTATATTTGCTGGGGCTTGTCAAAGTTTCTTTGAAGCAATAATGTCTTCAGGTGCAAACTTTGCTTCTTCTCCTGGTAGAATATTAATAGATTTTATGGATCCTCTTATTGTAGCTGAAAAAATAGCCATAACACCAAGAAATAAATTCATTACCATAAATGATATTCTAGCAGATTTAAGAGATGGAAAAAAGAGTATAGATGGCATTGGTTCTATGGGGAAAAAGTCTTTGTAATAATTTTGTAACATTTTTGTAACACAAATGTTAAATTTAAGAATAAATGGCGTAAAACGCACTAATATACAGTATTTTACAGTTTTGTGTCGCATAATGTTATTTTGACTTTTTATGTTGATAATGATATAATCCACTTATCTTAATAAAGTAGGTGGTTAAATGATATTACCAAATGATATTACAAACTTAAAAACAGATATTACAGACAAAATAGGACAAAAGATAATAGTTAAAGGTACGCTTGGAAGAAGTAGATTTTTTGAGAAAGAGGCTACAATAGAAAAAACCTATCCTAATTTATTCGTTGTAAAATATGATGATGAAGAAAGAAATGTTACTTACAGCTACAAAGATGTTTTAACTAGAACTGTTGAAGTAAATGTATTTGATGGAGAAGGTTATAGTCCTTTAATTCCACCACTTGTGGATGTAAAAAAACAAAAAAATTTATAAATATTAAAAGAAATAAAGCAATGCTTTATTTCTTTTTTTTCTCATTTTCATATTTAAGTTTTGTAGCTAATCCTCCTCTTATATGTCTTTCAGCTTTATTTTCATTTAGTACTTCTCTTACTTCTTTTGCTAAAGCCCCATTAATCTTTTGCAATCTTTCACTCACATCTTTGTGTACAGTACTTTTAGAAATCCCAAACTTTTTAGCAGCTCCTCTTACAGTATCTTTTGATTCTATTATATAATGTGCTAAGGCAATTGCACGTTCATCTATTAAATTATTGTACATAATAAAGCCCCCATACGAATACATTTGTTTAATTCTATTCGCATAGAGGTTGTATTATGATTTTTATTTTTTACCTATCTCATTATTAATATATTCTGAAAGTAGTATATAAGAAAAGGCATGCAACGCATGCCTTTTTTTTAGTTATTGATTGATTACAAGCCAAGCTGGTCCTTTAAAACTCATGCTATCATCATCACATGTAAATGATATGTCAGCTACTGAACCATAATGCTTTCTTACATTTTGTGTTATCCAATGCCCCGGCGAATTAATATTAGTGGATGCTATCATTTGTCCTACCTTACCAATATTTTTCATAATTCTCATGGTATTTTCAGAAAGAATTATATTTTTATTTTTACATTCAAAAATTACTCTTTCACAGAAAAGTTCCGAGTCTAGAACTAATTTTATTGCATCTTCCAAGCTATAGTCATAATTGACCTCGATTGTTTCTTTTATAAAGAAAACCAAAAGACTATAGTACTGATATTCTGTACCAATACCCCATTGTCTACCATCAAATTTTCTCAGCCTTTTTACCATCTTCGCCCACCAATTGAATGACTTATTCTGTTCATACCAATTATAACTCTGAAACATAATACACCCAGCATCAAGCGTTGGATATAATGTAGGTACTGAAAACGCCCCTACATTTGCTTCACTAACTTCCTTGACTGCATCAAGAAAGCTTTGAATCACTGGATTATCAGTCTTGAAATCAAGTATGAAATCAAAAAATCCTTCAGCACTTGGGTCAATTGTAACTAAACAATACTCATCAATAACTTTTTTCCGTTCTTTACCATATTGACCAAATCCGATCATAATGATACCTCCTTATAATGTTTTAACGGATTTATACAACTAATGTACCTAAAGAGTATATCATATTTTATGTTAATATTCAACTTATATATACTATTATGCAATTTTATTAATATTTTTCGACATTTTAGTACATTTTTTATGATTTTTATATATTATCTTTTCTTATTGTTTCTATTATATTTTGTTTATTAATTTTTGATAATGAATAGTGCATTATAGAAGAAATTAATACAAATACTGCTACCACTGATATTATTACCCCATTTGTTGGGAATAAAAATCCTGTTTCTGCTCCTTCACAAAATGCCTTATATATTGCATAAGATAATCCTACTCCTATTGGTAATCCTATTAATAATGCCTTTGTTCCATAGAATATACTTTCTAATCTTATCATTTTATTAAATTCTTTTTTAGTCATCCCTATTGATTTTAAGTTTGCAAATTCTTTGCTTCTTAGATTCATATTTGTTGTTATTGTATTAAATATGTTTGTTATTCCTATTAATGATATTACTGTTATAAATCCATATAAGAATATTGCTATTACTGTCCATATAGCCTTTTCTTGTCTCGCTGTTGCATTGTAATTTGTTATTGATAAATCTTTATATAATGCTTTTACATCTTCTTCTAATTTATCTGGATCTTGTGCATCTATATACATACTTATTCCTCTATTCATTGTGTCTTTTGCGTTTTTATCTATCCATTCATCACTTACAATTAAAACCCCACTATCTGCATAAAGATTTTCTACTCCAATTGGTCTTTTATCTGTTTTCTTTATTATTTCAAGTTGCATTTTTTTATTATTTTCACCATTTGTACCATTCATTTTTTCCCCAGTTTTGTAGTTATATATGTTGAATTGTTGATATTTTTTACCTTCTGTATCATATATTTTTATATCATCAACTAATATTACCTTGTCTTTTGCTTCTTCATATGTTAATCCTAATTCTTTTATGTATCTTTTATATTCGTTTTCTCCTAATGCAATAATTGTGATTTCTTCTTCTGTTGATGATGAATCATATACATATTCTTTGCCTTTTTCAGAATATTTTAATTCACTTGTGTTCATTTTTAAATTAGTTGTTCTATGGATAGCATATCTGTTTATTCCATCTAAGTTAGCTATTTCTTTTAACTTTTCTATATCTTTTAGTGAACTTGTTGTTATTTCAATATTATAATTTCTTTGATTATAATAAATTGATGATACTTTAAATACATATGTCATAAAGCTTGACATAGAAATAAATATTGCTACACTTACTACTATTGATATTACTGTTGTTCTGTATTTTTTCTTATTTCTTTTTAGATTTTTATATGCAATATCTCCACCAACACCAAATATTTTTTTTATTAACTTTGGTGATTTTATCTTTTTAGATTTTATTTTTATATCTTCATTACTTCTAATTGCTTCTATTGGTGAAACTTTTGCTGCTCTTTTTGCAGATTTTTTTGCTGATAAAA
The DNA here is from genome assembly GCA_905198755.1 of uncultured Clostridiaceae bacterium. Taxonomy (GTDB): domain Bacteria; phylum Bacillota; class Clostridia; order TANB77; family CAG-508; genus HGM13634. Next base: position 4,595 of record CAJKDR010000009.1, on the reverse strand, counting down.
ATACTGTTATTGCAGATAATAGAATCGCAATCAATATGATAACACATGGCATTGAGAATACAAATTCTATTCCATTTAGTGAATCCTTTAATAAAATTCCAACTACTTTTAGTATTATGAATACAGCCAAAATTCCACATAGTAGTCCTAATGGTATTCCAATTACTGATAATATCAATGCTTCATAAAATACATTTTTTCTTATTTGCTTTGGTGTTGCTCCAATCGAAGCAAGCATACCATATTGTTTCATTTTTTCTGTTATTGATATTGCAAAACTGTTTCTTATACAGAAAACACTAGTAACTATTATTATTCCTATAACTATTATTGATAATATATATATCATACTTAAATTTGATTCACTAACATCTAATGCTTCATACATTAAAACTCCAGTATTTTCTAAAATTTGATATCTGGCTTTTTCTGCTTGTTGTATTTCTTCTTCAGTTACATCTGATTTTGATAATTTTTCAGATAGTCCTCTTGGTAATCCTAAGATATCATCATTTACTTGATACTTGTTTTTTAATCCTTCCTTTGTAAATCTAGCATATATATTGGCATTTCCTTCTATATTATTTGAATCTAAGTATGTAATTATAGTATATCCCGGTGCACTGTATGGTTCTATATTCCAATTTGGTCTCTCTATTTTTCCAACTATTTCATATGTCTTTGTAAATTTTTTTTCTAGTTTTTCAATGCCTTTTGAATATTGGATACTTTGCTCTTCTTTTTCTCCATCAACTAATCTATCTGATATATCTAATTCTACTTTATCGCCTATGTTGTATTCTACTTTTCCATTTTTTTGTATATATTCTGATATTACTATTTCACTATCATTTTTTGGCATTCTACCTTCTGTTAATTTTATTGATGATTTTTCTAATGCTCTTCCATTGTATGCCATTAAATATAAATATGGTTTGTATTCATTTTGGCTATTTTGTAATTTTGCATATCCTAAATCTTGTGTAATATAATAACTTTCTACATTTCTGTTTTCTTTTATATATTTTAATTCATTTGCAGGAACATTTTTATATTCATAATGATAATCTCCATCTTCTTCTCTTGAGGCAGTTATCATTGTTTGCCTAAAACTACTTACTACACCTGCTACTGCTGTTATAAGTGCAGTTGCTAATATTATTCCAATTATTGTAACAGTAGTTCTTTTTTTGTTTAATTTAAGATTAGCAATAGTTAATTTATTTAATAAATTCATTTTTAATTTCCTTTCTACTTTATGATTTTTCCATCCTCAATACGTATAATTCTATCTGCTTGTTTTGCTATTTCTAAATTATGTGTAATCATAACTACTGTTTGATTATATTTCTTATTAGATACTTTTAATAATTCAACAATTTCGTCACTTGCTTTTGAATCTAAGTTTCCTGTTGGTTCATCTGCTAGAACTATTGCTGGTTTTGTAATTAGTGCTCTTCCTATTGATACTCTTTGTTGTTGTCCTCCCGATAGTTCATTTGGTAAATGTTTTACTCTGTTTTCTAATCCTAGTGTTTTTAACAATTCATTTAGTTTTTGTTTTGATACTTTTCTTCCGTCTAAGTCACATGGTAACGTGATATTTTCTTCCACATTTAATATTGGTATTAAGTTATAAAATTGATAGATTAATCCTACTTGTCGTCTTCTAAATATTGCTAAATTATCATCATTTAGTTCATAAATATTCTTACCTTCTATAAATACCTTGCCAGATGTAGGTCTATCTACTCCTCCTAGTAAATGCAATAATGTTGATTTTCCGCTTCCTGAACTTCCTACTATTGCAACAAATTCTCCTTGATTTATTGTGAATGACATGTCATTTACGGCAATAACCTCATTTTCTCCTTTTCCATATTTTTTAGTTAAATGCTCTACTTTTAAAATTTCCATTGTTATTCCTCCTATCTTCATTTTATATCTTACAAATATAAAGTGACTTTTAAATGACATATAAAAAAGATTTGCAAAAAATGCAAATCTTTTTATACTTTTACATATTTTATTATAAATGTTGTTCCTTTTCCATGTTCTGTTTCTACTTGTATATATCCATTTTGCTTTTCTATTATACTTTTTGATAATGATAATCCTATTCCAAAACTATTTTCTGCAGAGTTTTTAGATTTGTAGAATCTATCAAATATATGTTTTAAATCTTCGTTACTTATTCCTTCTCCATTATCTGTTATTGATATACTTGTGTATACATCATTTTCTTCTATGTTAACGTCTATTTCTGTATTTTCTTTTGTGTGTTCTATTGCATTTTTTACGATATTTTGTATTGCTTCTTTATTCCAATTATAATCACCTATAAAATATGCTTCTTTATTTGATGATATTTTAATCTTTACATTTTTTATTTCTGATATAATTTCCAAATTTGATATTATTTCTTTTATCATTTCTTTTATATTTATCTTTTCATTTTGAAATTCAATTACACCTGCGTCTAGCTTTGATAATTTTAATAATGATATTACTAACCAATTCATTGATTCTATTTGCCTTGCTATCTCATTTATAAATTTTTCTCTTGTTATTTCATCCATATTATTGCTTTGGCTTAAGTTATCTAACATTATCAATATTGATGTTAGTGGTGTTTTTAATTGGTGTGATATATCAGATACTGAGTCTGCTAGTGCCTCTTTTTGTTTTTTCGAATTTTCCGCTTCTTCCTTTAACATAACTGTTATCTTGTATAATTCATTTTTTAGTTTGTTTAACTCATCTTCTGAACATTCATCTATATCTAATATATATTGTTTTTGAGATACTTTTTCAACATACTGTGTTAACATATCAATTTGTTTTTTTCTATTTTTTCTGTATATTTCAAATAAAAAAATAAGTGTTATTCCTGTAAGTATCACTATAATTGTTGTTCCAATAATAATCTCTTTTTCATTATTTTTTAATTGTTCTATTGCTATATCATTATCATATATACCATACTCTTTTAATAAATTTTTATCTATTTTTTTATCTTGATTATTTAGTATTTTTATTATCTCTTCCTCTTCTGCTTCTGGATATTGTTTTTTTATTTCATCTAATATCTTTGCTGTTTTATAATTTACTATTTTTTGATATTTGTTCATCTCAATCTTTTCAAATATTATCGATATTACAGCAAACCCAACAATTGTTAATATACACAATATTATTAGAAATTTTACATTTTTATTATTTTTCATTATATACCTTTCAATTCTAATTTATTCTATACCCTAATCCTCTTACTGTTTCAATTATTTTTGCATCTTTATCTCCTATTTTTTCTCTTATTCTCTTTATATATACTGTTAATGTATTGTCATTTACAAAGTTTCCTGCAATGTCCCATATATCATTTAGAATTTCTTCTCTTGTAATTAGTCTATTTTTATTCATAAATAGATTTACTAGTATCTTATATTCTAGTTTTGTAAGTACCACTTCTTCTTCATCCTTATATACCTTACAATTATCTGTATCTATTTTTATATTTCCGCTTACCAAATAGTTATTAAAATTTTCTTTTCTTCTTAAAACATTATTTATTCTTGATATTAATTCTCTATTTCTAAATGGTTTTATTATATAATCGTCTGCACCTAAATCAAATCCTTGTACTACATCTTTTTCTTCATCTTTTGCTGTCAAAAATATTACTGGAATATTTTTTCTTTCTTTAATATATTTACATATATCAAATCCATTTCCATCTGGCAGAGATACATCTAGTAAGACTAAATCAAATTTTTCTTTGTCTAATATATTCAGAGTATCTCTTTTATTTTTAGTTATTGAATACTCTAATTTTTCTTCTTTAAATAAATACTCTAATCCCAATATTATTGAATTATTGTCTTCTACTAACAAAATTTTTTTCATTGCTTCCTCCGAATAATTATTGCAAATATTTAATTGATGATAATATAAAATCTGTTAATGTTATTATTGATATTATTACCAATAATATGTTTACCACAATTGTTGGCCTATTGTTAAATATTTTTTCTATTTTCTGTTTTGTTGGTAGGTATATATAATTTATAAATGCTAACCCAAATATTCCCCATATAATTGAAAACATTAAACATATTCTTCCTTTAAAATTTAAAAATTCATTTGAATAATCCCACCATTTTATTCCAAATATCAATTCAAATATTACTGATACTAAATATTCAAATACTGTAAATATTGCTGATATTAATACAAATTTTATAACATTTGATTTTGTATGTTTTGATATTAAATCATAAATTAATATTAATATAATAGCTCCGAATCCATATATAGGACATAATGGTCCATTTATAAATCCTCTATTTACAAATTTTCCTTCTATTATGTATGCATATATTATCTCACATATCCAGCCTACAAATGAGAACATAAAGAAATATAATGTTAATTTACTTAATTTACTTAATTTTTTATTTTCCATAACTATCCCCTATTTATTTTATGGTTTTTAATGCTGTTTTTGTTTCTCCTTCTTTATCCAAATGACTTAATATTACTAACGCCGGAAGTGCTGGGTGAGATCAATGAGATGATCGTGCGGGACGCAAAGG
>CAJKDR010000008.1 GCA_905198755.1 uncultured Clostridiaceae bacterium | reverse complement strand
TAATCAACTATATTAGACATAAATTTTCTCCTTATTGTTTTTTTATATTATAACATTAATATTTAAATTTGTATCAGTTTATTGTTTTTTTTGCATAATAAATAAACATATTTAAATGCCTTTATTTTATTATTTTTTCTCTGGATTTATATTTAAGATTTAAAATTTTTATTTTGTTTTAAAGATTTAAGATACACGTCGATAAATTCTTTTAATTCTTTTTGGGACACTCTCCCGATTTTAAATTTAATTTCTGTTTCTTTAATTAATATAAGATCATCACACTTTACAATACTTGTTTTATATAAGTTATTTTCTCCATTTTTCTTTATTTTTTTATTATATGGATATGTCTCTTTTTTTATTTTAGACGATAATAGAAAGCCAAAATAATCAATATCTATAGCTTGTCTTTCATCAACTATTACAAAGCTATGATTTTTTCCTTTTTCACCACTTCTATAGTTATACTCAGAAACAAACACGATATCTCCAATATCAAATTTATTCACTCTTCTTTTTCCTCCTTACCTATAGAGGTATAATATTCAATTTCTTCTTCGGTTAGTGCATATTTTTCCGCTTCTTTTTGTTTACAAAATTCCGAATATGTTTTTATGTTATTTTTTGCCAATTTAGATATATTATTTTTTTTAGCAGTATTTTTTTCTTTTTTCATAATACCTCCTTATTTTGTGTTTCATTGTTTTTAATTATATCTTATATTTTATATTTTTTCAATTATTTTGTTTCTTCATTTTTCGACATTTTATATTTTCTTTTAATGCAAAAGCAGAAACGAATAAACATTTCTGCTTTTTTGTTTTATTATTTGATTTCTATTGCTTTGTTTAGTTGTGTTGAGTATATGTATATTTTTTCTACTTTTCTATCTAGTGATTCTTCTAGTGCTTTTTTATATAATTCTAATTGTACTTTATATTTTTCTATCAGTTCTTTTTCTTCTTTTACATAGTCTGTTTTGTAGTCTACTAAGATTAATTCGTCTTTTTCATTTATATAATACAAATCTATTATTCCTTGTACCAATATGTTTTCTTTTACATCATTTTTATATATTTCATTTGCTGGTATGTTTATATAAAAAGTTTTTTCTTTTTCTACTAGCTTTGCTTGTTCTAGTTCCTTCCATATTGTTGATTTTGTAAAATTATATATTTGTGTGACATTTATGGTTTCTTTTTCTTTTATCGTTATAATGTTTTTTAATACTAGCCCTTCTAATATCTGATTTATTTTTTCTTCTGTATATTTTTCTTTTTCATTTAATTTTTGTAAACATAGATGCGTTATTGTTCCTTTTCTTGCTGATGATACCTTTTCATCTTCTTTAAGAAAATTTGGTGTGTTTATATTTACTAAATCATAACTAATATTTTCTTTTCTTTTTATTTTACTTACTGATGTTTTTGATTCTATTTTACTTGCATTTATATCTTTGTATTCCCATTCTAATTTTTTTATTATATTTTCTAAATTTTCATTTTTTGTATTCTTAATTTTTTCATTTAGCTCTTTTAATCCTTTTCCATTTTTATCTTCTTTGTCAATATTTAGCAAACTATTTTTTTCGATTTTTTCTATTTTTATTACTGAATTTTCTTGTTCTTTTAGTGATACTAGTTCTATCCAATCTAGATAAGATTTATATTTTTTTAATATATTTCTATTGATGTTTTCTTCTTTATATAAATCTAGCATTTCTTCTTTTTCTTTTATTTCTTTTTCAAAGTCTTTTGATACACCAGTTATTATTAATTGTTCTTTTGCTCTTGTAAGTGCTACATATAGTACTCTCATTTCTTCTGATAGCAATTCTGTTTTTGATAATATTTTTATTGCTTCTTTTGATAGTGTTGTATATTGCAACTTTCTTTTTGAATCTATATAGTTTACTCCTATTCCTAAATCTTGATGTAATAGTATATTAGAATTCAAATCTTGCATATTAAATTTTTTATTGCTCCCACTCAAAAATACTACTGGAAATTCTAATCCTTTACTCTTATGAATACTCATTATTCTTAATACATTTTCATTTTCACCTATTAGTTTTGCAGATGATAAATCTCCACTTGATGTTTTTAGTCTGTCTATAAAATTTATGAAATTATATAATCCTTTAAAGCTTGCTTTTTCATATTGTTTAGCCTTTTCAAATAATGATTTTAGATTTGCTTGTTTTAATAACCCATTTGGCATTAGTCCAACATAATTATAATATCCTGTGTCTTCATATATTTTCCATATTAGTTCATCTAAATCTAAGTATTCATTTTCTTTTTGCCATTCTTTTATTTTTTCAAAAAACATTTCTATTTTATTTTTTAACATTATATTTTTATCGTACTGTTTCATTGATTCATAAAATGTTTGATGTTGGTTCGTATTTACTTTTATTTCTATCAATTCATTATCTGAAAATTCACCAATATAACTTCTTAATACTGTTACAAGTGGTATATCTTGCATAGGATTATCTATTATTTTTAATAAACTCATTATTGTTTGTATTTCTATTGATTCTAAATATTCTGCTGATGTATCACTAAATACTGGCATTCCTAAGTTTGATATTTCTTTTTCAAATATATTTGCCCTTTCTTTTGTTGCTCTTAACAATATTACTATATCTTTATATGTAACTGGTCTATAACCTTCTTTTTTATCATATACCAGTTTTTTAGAATCTATTATTTCTTTTATTTTCATTGCCACAAATTTTGATTCTAGTTCTATATTCTCTATAGGTTCTTCTAATATTTCTTCATCTTCATTTTCTTTATTTTCTATTACATATACTTTTGTGTTATCTGCCACTATTTCTTGTTCTATTTCTTCAAAATTCGCACCCAAATTTAAGTATTCATTTTCATTGTAGTCTATATCTCCAAGTTTAGTTGACATTATATTTTCAAAGATTATATTTGTTGTATCTAGTATGTTCTTTCTACTTCTGAAGTTTTTAAATAATTGTATTTTTATTCCTTTACAATTGTTATCTTCTTCAATATCTTCTTTTAATTTGTATTCTTTATACTTATGCAAAAAAAGTTCTGGTCTAGCTTGTCTAAACTTATATATGCTTTGTTTAACATCTCCAACCATAAACATATTTTTTCCATTTGATATACTTTTTAATATATATTCTTGTACTAAGTTTGAATCTTGATATTCATCTATTGCTATTTCATTAAACTTTTTTGCATATCTTTTTGCTACTTCTGTTGGTTTGTATTCATTATTTTCATCTTTTTTTAATAATATGTTTAATGCAAAGTGCTCTACATCATTAAAATCTACGATATTTTTTTCTGCTTTAATATTGCTAAACTTTTTTCCGAATTCAAATACTATTTCTTTTAATTTTTTTAATACATCATACATATATATCAAATCTGCATTTGCTTCTTCTGATGTACAGTTTATTATTTCAGTTTCCTTGGTATATTGTTTTTTTATTTTATCCCTTTTATCTTTTGCTATATTTTTTTCTTCTAATGTTACTTTTTTGTCTACTGGCCATTTTTCAAAAGTATTTTCATTTACAATACTATATAATTCATTCCACTTAGTTGCTTTTAATATTAAGTCCATGATATTAATATCATTTCTTATTACTCTAGAGAATTTATCTAATTCTTCAAATTTTTCTAATCCTTTTAATATATTTTCCAATCTAATTTTACAGTCTAGTGCATTATCTTTTAGATTATCAATAATAATCTTTCCCCATTCACTATTAATAAAGTCTGATTTTGCATCTAAATTAAACATTTCTACTCTTTGATTTAACCAATCATTTGGAAAAGGACTGCTTTGTATGAAGTTATATATATTTAATACTAGTTCTTTTAAATTATCATCTGATAAATATCCTGAATAAGTTTCTAATAATTGTATAAAATCTTTATTGTTTTCAGCATATTTTTCTTCAAATAGTTCTTCTATTGTTTCTTGTTTTAACAATTCTAGTTCTGTTGTATCCGCTATTCTAAAATTAGGTGATATCCCTATTTCATAGAAATTATTCTTTACAACATCCAAACAGAATGAGTCTATTGTGCAAATATTAGATTTTGAAAGAAGTGTTATTTGCCTTGTTAATCTATTATCATTTGGATTTTCTTCTATTTTTTTATAAATAGCCTCTAGTATTCTTTCTCTCATTTCAGAAGCTGCTGCATTTGTAAAAGTTACTACTAGTATTTTATCTATGTCTACATTTTTATTTATTATTTTATTAATAATACGTTCAACTAATACAGCTGTTTTTCCACTTCCCGCAGCAGCTGCAACTAGCACATTATTTCTATCTTCTTTTATTGCATTTAATTGTTCATTAGTCCATTTAACTTCACTCATATTATCTCAACTTTCTTATTTTTTGCATATATTTCTTGCTGTTTGTATTCCAGCGCATGATGCCATCATTAGTCCTCTTGTTAGTCCTCCACCGTCTCCTATTGAATATAATCCTTCTATGCTTGTTTCAAAGTTTTTATCTATATCAATCTTGTTACTATAAAATTTTATTTCTGGTCCATATAATAGATTGTCTGGGTTTGCAAATCCTTCTACTACTTTATCTAAACTTCTTATAAATTGTAATATATCTGTCATTGTTCTATATCCTAGTGCAAATGTTATATCTCCTGCTACTGCTGATTTTAACGTTGGTACAACGCTATTATTTTCCAATTCTTTTTCCCATGTTCTTTTTCCTCTATATATGTCCCCTAGTCTTTGTACAACTATATTTCCATTTCCTAGTGCATTTAAGTTTTTTGCTACATTTCTTCCATATTCTATTGGTTTATTAAATGGATAATTAAAATTATGTGATACTAATATTGCTAAATTTGTATTTGTACTTTTTCTTTCTTTATATGAATGTCCATTTACAAGTGTTATGTTGTTATCATAAACTTCTGTTGATACAAAACCACTTGGATTTTGACAGAATGTTCTTACTTTGTCCTTAAATGGTACTGGTCTTGATATAAATTTTCCTTCATACATATATTTATTTATATCTTTCATTACATCATCAGGCAATTCATATCTAATTCCTATATCTACAGTTCCAGATTTGGTTTTTATATCATGTTTTTCACACATTTTAACTAACCAGTTTGCTCCTTTTCTTCCTACTGCTAATACTACACTATCACCATATACTATTTCATCATTTTCAAATTCTTCATTGTAAGCATGTTGTGCTGGTCTTATTTTTACGCCTTTCACTTTATTATTTTCTATAACCAAATCGTTTACTTGTGTATCAAATAATATATCTATTCCATTGTCTAATAAATATTTCTCTATTTTTCCATATAATTCATGACTTTTTTCCGTACCTAGATGTCTTATTGGTATATTTACTAATGTTATATCTTCTTTCTTTGCTTTTGCTGATATTTCTGACACTTCTTTTCTAAAATCTACTCCTTCTAATTTTGGATCTGCTCCAAATTCTAAATAAATTTTATCTGTATAATCTATTAGTTTTTTTGTTTTTTCTACGCCAATATATTCGTGTAAAGTTCCTCCTATATAAATATCATTATCTTCTTCATTATATAATGATAATTTTCCATCTGAAAAAGCTCCTGCTCCCGAAAAACCACAAGTAATATTACACATTGGCTTGCAATGTATACATTTTCCTAATTGTTCGATTGGACAATTTCTATTTTCGACTTTTTTTCCTTGTTCAATTAATAAAACTTTCTTTGTTTTATCTAATTGTATCATTTCATAAGCTAGAAACGCTCCGCTTGGTCCAGCTCCTACAACTATAATATCATATTTATTAGACATACTATTACCTCCTTAGTAATTTTTCATTTGAATTATATCACTTAATCTTCTAATAAACAACACATTTGTATTTTATGCTACTTTATGGTATAATTAAATTGCATTAAACCTAAAGGAGGCATTGTAATGCTAGACAAAAAGACATTGGAAATTTTAGAGAATTTACCAAAAACTGTTGAAGAAGCTAGTATCGGTGAAATTGAATCATTTTATGGTCCACTTCATCGGGCAGCTAATATAGCTAAAGATAAATTAGCTATGTATAATTCAGTTAAACATAAATTCAAAAAATAGTTTTGTCTAATGTAAAGAGCAGGATCAGTTTCTGCTCTTTATTCTTTTAATATTCCATATGTTCCATTTATTGGATCTTTAAATAATTGTACTTTTGGTGGTGCAAATGTAAATCTTATAAAACATGCTAATAAAAATATAATTATTGCTATGCTTAATACTTTTGTTATAATGTTACTTTGTTCTTTTGTTACAAGTATTCTATAAGATACATATTCTGATAGTAGCACAGATAATAAAAACGTTAATATATCTATAAAAGCAAAATTTGTACCCAGAATTCCTGTATAAGTATAGAATATTGTCACTATTAAAAATATCGATAAAAATATTCCTATTGTTTTTGCTTCTATGTAATTGTTTGAACTATTATATAAGAATATTCCTTCTATAATACTAAGCAATAACATAGGGAAAAATGTTAATTTTAAATGTTCCCATGTACTTTCATTTACAGCACTAAATATTCCATCTGCTATGTTTTCTCCTGACCATTCATAAGTAAAATGTAATAGTGTTCCAAGAATCCATGTAAATATTATTACTGCAATTTGCCAGTATAATATTTTCTTTTTATTCAAATTAATCACCTCATAAAATTATATGTTATAAACTAAATAAAAAGTCTACTTATTTGTAGACTTTTTACTATTTACATATCCTGTTGTTTCATTTTTCGTAATAATTTTAAGTGCTTTTATACGAGGCATTATTAATTCATGCCCACATCCTAAACACTTTAATTTAAAATCAACTCCAACTCTTGTTAGTTCCCATTTTTTGCTACCACATGGATGTTGTTTTTTTGTTCTTACAATATCTCCTACATTGTAATCCATTTTTTTCTCCTATTCAAAATTTTTTAATCTTGAGATAACTTCTTCTTTTCCAAGTACTTGCATTATTTCATACATATCTGGTGTATTTGTTCTTCCAGTAAGTGCTATTCTTATTACTGTACTTACGTCTCCAACATGTGCTTTGTATTGTTCTGGATTTGCTTTAAATTCTTTTACTTCTTTTGCATATTCCATTTTTCCTGCAACTTCTTTTATTTTATTAAACCATGTTTGTTTATCATCATCGATGTTAAAGTATTCTTCTGCATATAAATCTAATATTTTTCTAATATCTTCTTTATTATTTATTGTTTGCAATTCATAGTTGTTCTTAACTTTTTCAAATTCTTCATTATACATATATTCAATATTATATTTTAGGTCTGACCATTTTGCTATATCTTTTCTTGGTTTTTGGTTTCCTCTTTCTATACCTAATACTTTTAAAGTATATTCTTTATCTTTTGATAATAACTCATATAATTCTTCATCATATGTTTGAGCCCATCTTATTGCCTTTTCATAGACTTCTTCTGCTGTCATTTTTGATATTACAATTTTAGATACATCTAATAACTTAACCATATCAAATAATGCTCCACTAACACTCATTTTATTTAGTTTAAAATCGAATTCTTCAATTGGTGCTTGTTTATTTTGTTTCCTCCAATTTTCAAAGTTTGAGTTTGCTATATTTAACAAATATTCTTTTACAGCTAAGCTTGGAATACCTAATTCTGCATAATAACTAACAGCAGCCTCTGGATCTTTTCTTTTACTCAATTTACGCTTGTTACCATTATCATTTTTCATTATTGGTGAAATGTGTGCATACTTAGGCGGTTTGAAACCTAATTCCATAAATAATTGTAAATGTAGTGGTACTGATGATAGCCATTCATCACTTCTTATTACATGTGTTGTTCCCATTAGATGGTCATCAACAGCATGTGCAAAATGATATGTTGGTAATCCATCTGCTTTTATTATAACTATATCTTGATCATTTTCTGGAAAATCCACATTTCCTTTTATTATATCTTTATGTTTAATCTTTCTATCTTCTCTTCCTGGTGATTTAAATCTTATAATGTATGATTCTCCATTTTTTATTTTTTCTGTTGCTTCTTCTACTGATAAGTTTCTATATTTAGCCCAAACTCCATAATATCCTGTTCTTACTTTTGCCGCCTCTTGTTTTGCTCTCATTTCTTCTAAATCCTCTGCTGTTGCAAAACATGGATATGCTTTACCTTGTCCAATCATATATTTTGCATAGGCTTGATATATATCTTTTCTTAGCGATTGTTGATATGGTCCATAGTTTCCAATTTCTTCATCTTTTGATATTCTTCCTTCATCTGGCATCATATCAAAATCTTTTAATGATTGTATAATTCCTTCTGTACCATTTTCTATTTCTCTTTTTTGGTCTGTGTCTTCTATTCTTAATATAAATACGCCTTTGCTTTTTTCAGCAGCTGTTCTTGCTACTAATGCTTGATATAGTCCTCCTATATGAACAAATCCTGTTGGACTTGGTGCAAATCTTGTAACTATTGCTCCTTCTGGCAAATTTCTTCTTGGATACTTTTCTTCATAATAACTGATATCCTTCACATCCGGAAATATTAGGTTTGCTAAATCTTTATAATCCATTATCTTTCCTCTCCTTCTACAATCTTTTTTCCTTCTTCTATAGATATTTTTTGCTTGTTTTTTTCTTCTGCCATCTTTCTTTTTCTTATTACATTCTCACTAGCTCTTGATCTTTCCAATTTTCTTCCTGCAATAGCAATTTTAATATTTGATTTTTTTATTTTCTCTTTTCGTTCATTCATTCTTATTGAACTGTTTGATTTTCTAGAAACATTTTTTCTTTCTTCTTTTTTCATATCATCTTGAGCTAGTTTTTTCAAAGATGTACCAAATTCTTCTTCTATATATGTTGCTAAAATTTGAAAGTCTATACTATATTTTGCGTACTTTTTTTCATTCATCATTCTACTTCCAAGTTTTTTGTAATCGCTCACTATTTCAGATAATTTAATTTCACCTTTACTTAAATCATTATACAATTCCTTTAAACTTTCTATTTTCCCCATTCTATACCTCCATAATAATTGGTAAAATCATTGGGTTTCTTTTGGTTTTAGCAAATACGTAATCTCTCAATCCATCTTTTAAATTTGATTTTATGCTTGACCAATCTTTTATTCCTTTTTCTTCACATTTATATAATTCTCTTTGAACTGTTCTCTTTACTTCATCCATTATATTTTCAGATTCTTTTACATAAACAAATCCTCTTGAAATAATATCTGGTCCTGAAACAACTTCTCCTGTTGCTGAATCCATTGTTAATACTACTACTATAAGTCCATCTTGTGATAAATGTTGTCTATCTCTTAGTACAATATTTCCAACATCACCTATTCCTAATCCATCAACTAAGATTTTTCCTGATTGTACTACTCCTGTCATCTTTGCAGAATTTTCCGTTAATTCCATAACTCTACCATTATTCATTATAAATATATTTTCTGGTGGTATTCCAACTTGAACTGCTGTTTTAGCATGTGCCATAAGTTGTCTATATTCACCATGTACTGGTAAAAAGTATTTAGGTCTTACAAGTGAAAGCATTAATTTTTGTTCTTCTTGACATGCATGACCAGATACGTGTACATCCGCCAATGAACTATATACTACCTCTGCACCTATTTGCATCAAATCATCTATTACTTTTGATACATATTTTTCATTTCCTGGTATAGGATTTGCAGATATTATTACTAAGTCGTTTGGTGTTATTTCTACTTTTCTATGCTCACCTGATGCCATTCTTGTTAAAGCAGACATTGCTTCACCTTGACTACCTGTTGTTAATATTACTAATTGTTCGTCTGTGTAATTTTTAATCATATCTATATCAATAAATGTATTTTCTGGTACATTCATATATCCTAATTCAACAGCCGTTTTTATTACATTTATCATACTTCTTCCACAAACAGCTACTTTTCTTCCATATTTAACGGCTGAATTAACTATTTGCTGTACTCTATGAACATTTGAAGCGAATGTTGCAACAACTATTCTTTTTGTACAATTTAAGAATAATTTATCTAGTACTGTTCCTACTGTTCTTTCTGACATTGTAAATCCCTTTCTTTCTGAGTTTGTACTATCAGAAAGAAGTGCTAATACGCCTTTATTTCCTAGTTCTGCAAGTCTACCAAAGTCCATTTTTTCTCCATCTATTGGTGTATAATCAACTTTGAAATCTCCTGTGTGTACTATTATTCCAACTGGTGTATGAATTGCAAGTGCTACTGAGTCTGGTATACTATGACAACTTCTTATAAATTCTACTTTCATTTTTCCAAGATTAATTTTCTCACCTTGTTTTACAATTTTTAATTTAGCCGATTTTAAAAGTTTATGTTCCTCTAATTTGTTTTTTATCAAACCTGCTGTTAATTTTGTTGCATATATCGGCACATTAATTTGCTTTAATAAATAAGGTATAGCTCCTATATGGTCTTCATGCCCATGTGTTATTACCAATCCTTTTATTTTATCTTTATTTTTTTCTAAGTATGATATATCTGGTATTACTAAGTCTACTCCAAGCATATCATCCTCTGGGAATGCCAAACCACAGTCTACTATTATTATTTCATTTTCATATTCAAATACTGTAATATTTTTTCCAACTTCTAAAAGTCCTCCTAGTGGTATTATCTTTAATGGACTAGATTTGAATCTAAATTCTAAATTTTCATCTTTCTTTACTTGTTTAGTATTTCTTTTTCTTGGTGCTTTTTTTACTTCTGTATTGTTTTTCTTTTCATCCTTCTTCACTATTTTACTAGTATTCTTTTTTGCATATTCTCTTTTATATGGTGTTTTTCTTTTTCTTGTTTTAGGCACTTTATTAGCCTCATTTGTTTCTTTTGTAATCTCTTTTTCTGTCATTTAAATTTTCTTCCTTTCTATTTTTATGTTTTATTTATTGAAGTTATCTAATTAATATTAGACAAAAATAGTTTACTATATTAAACTATTGATATTTATGTATTTCTATTTATAACATAGTAATATTATGTATCATAATTTTTCCGTGCATACACAATATTAACCTACATTCTTATTCATATTTTATTCCGAATCAACACTTAATATATTATTTAAAACTAAATCTCTTCTTTACCTTAAATTGGTAACAACTATAATAAATTATACTATATATTAGGAATAAAGTCAAGAAAACAGTTTGTTCATTTAATATTTCACTTTAAAATATTGAATATATTTTTTATGTATGTTATTATATTAGTTGCAAATTTAAATATGAAATGAGGTATATATATGAATAAAACTTTAATCTTTGGACATAAAAGTCCAGATACAGATACTATTATGTCATCATTAGTCATGGCAAATTTAGAAAGAAAATTAGGAAACGAAGATGTTGTTGCTTGCAGATTAGGAGATATAAACAAAGAAACACAATATGCTTTAAATTATTTTAAAGTTGATGCACCTGAATTAATAGAAAATGTTGAAGATGGTACAAGCGTTATCTTAGTAGATCACAACGAATTTGCTCAAAGTGTTAATGGAATTGAAAATGCCAAAATAAAAAAAGTAGTAGATCATCATAGAATTTCTAATTTTGAAACTTCTGAACCTTTATTTTATATGGCTGAACCAGTTGGTTGTACATCTACTATTCTTTATGGATTGTATATTTCAAATAAAGTAGAGATTTCTTCTACTATAGCTGGTTTAATGCTTAGTGCTATAATATCAGATACATTACTTTTAAAATCTCCAACTACTACTGAAAAAGACAAAAAAGCTTTAGAAGAATTAGCAAAAATTGCAAATGTTGATGTAAATGTTTATGGTTTAGATATGTTAAAAGCTGGTACTGATTTAAGCGACTATTCTTCTGAAGAATTAATTAATTTAGATGCAAAAAATATTAATATGAACGGTAATAATGTTGTAATAGCACAAGTAAATACAGTAAGTATTGAAGATGTTGTAAAAAATAAAGAAGATTTAGAAAATGCTATTAATAAAAAAATTCAAGATAACAATTTAGATTTGTTTATGCTAGCTATTACAGATATTTTAAATAGCAATTCTCAAGCTATTGCTCTTGGGAAAAGAACAGATATGGTTGAAAAAGCTTATAATGTAAAATTAGAAGATAATATGGCATTCTTGCCTGGCGTTGTTTCTAGAAAAAAACAAATTGTTCCTGTATTACAAGAGAATGCATAATTTTTCCATAATATAAAAAAAACGATTAGATAAACATAATCGTTTTTTTATATTATTTTTCCTCCGCCTAACACGATATCATTATCGTAAAATACTAACGATTGACCTGGTGTTACCGCTCTTTGTGGTTCTTCAAATACCACTTTTGCTTTCTTATTATCTAATGGATATAATTTGGCTTTTGCTGGATTAGCTCTGTATCTTACTTTTGCTTCTACATCTATTATTTGATTTTCTATTCCTTCAACCAAATAGTTTATATCTTCTATAAATACATCTGTAGTATATAAATCCTCTTTTGTTCCGACTATTACTTCATTTTTATCCTTGTTTAGCTCTAATACATATAATGGTTCTTTATATGATATTCCTAATCCTTTTCTTTGTCCTACTGTATATTTTACTATTCCACTATGTTTACCTAATATATCTCCATTTTTATTTACAATATTTCCTTGTTTCATTTTTGTATCTGAATATTCTTTTAAAAATCCAACATAATCATCATCTGGAACAAAGCAGACTTCTTGGCTTTCTTTTTTTTCTGCCACTAACAAATTATTTTCTCTTGCAATTTTTCTTATTTCATCCTTATCTGGATAATTTTCTAAAGGAAATATAATCTTTGGTAGTACATCTTTTGATATTCTATACAAAAAGTATGATTGATCTTTTTTTAAATTATCTGCTTTTTTTAAAACTATTTGCTTATACTTTTCGCTATATTCAACTTTGCAGTAATGGCCTGTTGCTACATAGTCACATCCTAACTCTTCTGCTTTTCTTACAAATTCTCCAAATTTAAGATATTTATTACATTCAATACAAGGATTTGGAGTTTTAGCATTTTTATAGCAATTTATAAAATCATTTACTACGCATTTCTTAAACACATCTTTGCAATTCATTGTATAATGTGGTATTCCAAGCATATCACATACTCTTCTTGCATCATTTACTGCACTATAAGAGCAACAAGATTTTTCTTGTTCTACATCCCTTTCATTTTGCCATAACTCCATTGTGGCTCCTATTACCTCATATCCTTGTTCTTTTAATAGTACAGCTGATACACTGCTATCAACTCCACCACTCATTCCTAATAACACTCTTTTTTTCATATTTGTTCTCCATTAAATTTCTTTTAATAGTTCTTTTAAATTTTCTTCTGAAAAGTTATATTTTTTATTACAATACGGGCAAACAATTTCTGCTTGTTTATCTTCTTCTATTATAACATTTAGTTGGTCTTTTCCCAAAGATTTTAAAACATTTTTTACTTTTTCTATATTACAACATTCCATATTTTTCCTCGCAGTTTGTTATACTTTCCTAATATATAAAAGAGGACGATTCTTCGTCCTCTTTATATGTATTATTCTTCTACTGGATATACACTAATTTGTTTTTTATCTTTTCCTAATCTTTCAAATTTAACTTTACCATCAACTAATGCATATAAAGTATCATCGCTACCTTTTCCAACATTAGTTCCTGGATGCATTTTTGTTCCTCTTTGTCTCATTAATATATTTCCTGCAAGAACGAATTGACCGTCAGCTCTTTTTATACCAAGACGCTTTGATTCACTATCTCTTCCGTTTTTAACACTACCTTGACCTTTTTTGTGTGCCATGCTTAGTCACTCCTTTCAACTTCAAAGTTTATTTATTTCTCTTTATTAATATCACAATTAAGCTTCTGTTTTAGCTGTTGTTTCTTTTTTTGTTGTAGTTTTTTTAGCTGTAGTTGTTTTTTTTGTAGTAGTTTTAGCTGCTGTTTCAACTGTTTTTTCTTCAGCTGTTTCTTTTTTAGCTGTTGGAAGTTTTATTGCAGTTATTTCTACTTTTGTATATGGTTGTCTATGTCCTTGTTTTCTTCTATAGTTCTTTTTAGCTTTATATTTGAAAACAATGATTTTCTTTCCTTTACCATGAGCAACTACTTTACCTTCTACTTTAATACCTTTTACGTAAGGAGCTCCTACTTCTACTTTTCCGTCATCTGATAATAGAACAACTTTATCAAAAGTTACTTTTTTACCTTCTTCAACTTCTAATTTTTCGAAGAATACTACATCTCCTTTAGTTACTTTGTATTGTTTTCCACATGCTTCGATTACTGCGTACATACGAAAGCACCTCCCTTTTCTTGTATACTCGCTAACCTTAAACTTTAGGTATCTAAACTTAATTAGACTTTACAAACCTTGAATTATGCGGTTACAGTTTGTAATTATAACATGATGTATGCCTACTTGTCAAGCATTTTTGCTTTATTTTTCATTTTCTTTTGCAAGTAAGATTTGGCACATCAATAAATATTTTAATTCAAGTTTACTCTTGCTTCTCCAACTAATTCTTTAAATTCTTGTAAGATTTCTTTCGTAAGATATATTGTTCCGCAATCTAATATTTTTTCTCCATCTATGACTTGTACTGGTACATTGTTATATTCCCCATTAAAGAATTTTAATGCTCCTCTTAATTTAGCTTTTTCTTTTTCTTCTAAGTCTGTTATATTTATTCTTAATATTTTTTGTTTTTCTGTTTCATTTGATAATTCTTTTATTGCTCTTGCTACTATTTTTACGTCTTCATCTTCTCTTATACTTAATCTTCCTTCTACTAAAACAATGCTATCTACCGTTAGTAGGTTTGCTGCATTTTGATAAACACTTTCAAATACTATTATTTCTGCTGAGCCATATAAGTCCTCTATTGTTACAAATGCCATTAGTTTATTACTTTTAGTATATTTCTTTTTAACACTTGAGATTATTCCTGCATATTTAATATTTTGTCCATCTTTGTATTTTGTTGTACTACCCGTACTATCTAGTTCTTCTTTTATTTCTTTCATCTTCATTGTGTCTATATTCGTTGCTTTTATTATTTGTTCTCTTATTTTCTCTAATGGATGTCCACTTATATAAATTCCTAGCATTTCTTTTTCCATTGATAACAAATCTTTGTCTTCATATTCTTTTAGTTCTGTAAAGGAATATTTTAGTTCTTCTTTATCATCACTCTCCATTGCATCCAAGTCAAACATTGTTACTTGTCCTTTAAAGCTTCTTCTTGCTGAGTTTTGTATTGTATCTATTATACTTTCAAATGATGCTAACAATGTGCTTCTTGTTTGTCCAAACTCATCAAATGCTCCTGCTTTTATCAAACTTTCAATGCATTTTTTATTTACCGCTTCATCTTGAACCCTTTCGCAAAAGTCTGTAAAACTTTTGTATTCTCCATTTTGCTGTCTTTCTCTTACAATACTATCAACAACTGCTATTCCTACATTTTTTATACTTCCAAGTCCAAATCTTATTTTGCTATTATCTACTGTGAATTTTGTAAAGCTTTTATTAACATCTGGTTTTAAAATTTCAATATTCATTCTTCTACATTCATCTACATATATTGGAACTTTATCTAAATTTCCTAAATAACTATTTAGTGTAGCTGCCATAAATTCCTCTGGATAATATGCTTTAAGATATGCTGTTCTATATGATACGACTGCATATGCAGCTGCGTGTGATTTATTAAATGCATATTTGGCAAATTCCGCCATTTCATCAAATATTTTATTTGCTGACTTCTCATCAATTCCATTCCTTACGCATCCTGGTACAACAATGTTTCCATTTTCATCTTCTTGTCCATGTATAAAAATTTCTCTTTCTTTTGCCATTATATCTAGTTTTTTCTTTCCCATTGCACGACGTACCAAATCCGCACGACCTAATGAATATCCTGCTAAATCTCTAACAATTTGCATAACTTGTTCTTGATATACCATACATCCATAAGTTACCTTTAATATTGGTTCTAAGGCTGGATGAGTATATTCTGCATGTTCTGGATTTAATTTGTTTTTTATGTATCTTGGTATTTGATCCATTGGTCCTGGTCTATATAAAGAAACCCCAGCTATTATATCTTCTAAGCTATCTGGTTTTAATTCTTTCATAAAGTTAGTCATACCAGCACTTTCAAACTGGAATATTCCAATTGTTTTTCCATCACCCCATAGTTTATATACTTTTGAATCATTCATATTAGAATCAAATTTTACATCTATTCCTCTATTTTGTTTTACTAGATTTATTGCATCTTGTATTACTGTTAATGTTCTTAAACCTAAAAAGTCCATCTTTAACAATCCTAGTTGCTCTAGAATTGTCATTGTATATTGAGTTGATATAGCTCCATCATTTACATATAATGGTACATATGTATCTACTGGATCTTTTGTTATAACCACTCCACATGCATGTGTTGATGCTTGTCTTGGCATTCCTTCTAAGCCCATTGCTACATCTAGTAATTTATGTACTTCTTCGTTATTTTCGTATAATTCTTTTAGCTCTCTATTTTGTTCCATTGCTTTTTTTATTGTAATATGCAAAGCAAAAGGAACCATCTTTGCTAATTTATCTGTTTCTGAATATGGAAAATCTAATGCTCTACCAACATCTCTTATTACCATTCTTGCAGACATTGTTCCAAATGTTATAATTTGTGAAACATGATCTCTACCATATTTTCTAGCAACATAGTCTATTACTTCTTGTCTTCTTTCATAACAGAAATCGACATCAAAGTCTGGCATACTTATTCTTTCTGGATTTAAAAATCTTTCAAAAAGTAAATTATATTTTATTGGATCTATATCTGTTATTCCAATTGCATATGCAACTATTGACCCAGCTCCTGAACCACGTCCTGGTCCAACAGGAATTCCTTGTGATTTTGCCCAGTTTATAAAATCCCATACTATTAAGAAATAATCTACATATCCCATTTTCTTTATAACTGAAATTTCATATTCCATTCTCTCTAGAATTTCCTTTGGTGTATTTTTTCCATATCTAATTTTTATTCCATCATCACATAATTTTTTGAAATAATCATAATGTGTAGAAAATTCTTTTGGCACTTCATAGTTAGGTAGTATTGTGTGTCCAAATTCAAATTCTACATTACATTTTTCCGCAATTTTAACAGTGTTTTCTAAAGCTTCTGGTAAGTTAGGAAAGAATTCTTTTACTTCTTCAGGACTTTTAATATAGAAATCATCTGTAGCAAATCTCATTCTATCAACATCAGACATCTTCTTTCCTGTTTGAATACATAATAATACTTCATGATTATATGCATCTTCTTTTCTTGTATAATGTGCATCATTTGTTGCTACTAAAGGTATATTTAATTTTCTAGATAATTCTACTAGTTTTTGATTTACTAAACTTTGTTCTTTTAATGTATTTGTTTGTATTTCTAAATAATAATCTTCTCCAAATAGATTTTTATACCACATTGCTGTTTCTTCTGCTTTTTCCATATCACCATTTAAGATAGCTTGTGGTATACTTCCTGCTAAACATGCACTACAGCAAATTAAGTCTTCATGATATTTTTCTAATGTTTCTAAATCTATTCTTGGTTTATAATAATATCCTTCAGTAAATCCTATAGATACTAGTTTACTCAAATTTTTATAACCGTTATTATTTTTCGCAAGCAATATTAAATGATTATATTTATTATCTATTCCTGCTTCTTTATCAAATCTTGTACGTGGTGCAACATAAACTTCACATCCAATAATAGGTTTAATTCCTTCTTCTTTACATGCCTTATAAAATTCTATTGCTCCATACATAACACCGTGATCAGTAATTGCAATAGCATCCATTCCTAATTCTTTTGCAACTTTAGGTAATTCTTTTATTCTATTTGCCCCATCTAATAAACTGTATTCACTATGTATATGTAAGTGTACAAAATCTCCCATTTGCTTATCTCCCTAAATAAATATTTATCGACATTATATTACAATTATATAAAAAAAGCAAGAATGCAAATTTGTTATACTTGTCTATAGCAAAAAGCACAATAAAGGCTTTTACCTTTATTGTGCTTTTTTTACTGCTGTCATTACATTTTTCATTCTTCCATATACTAAATTTACCCATGTTCCTGATGGACAGAATTTTTTCTTTACACCTGATAATGTTTTTCCTCCGTAGAATTTTCCTCCTGGTGTTAAATAGTTATTGTGTAATTTTTGTGCAGCTACTTCTAATCCTTTTTCTGTAGAAGAAAATTTTATCAACTTACCATTTGACATTAAACTTATATAGTTATGTGTTCTTCTATGGTTTCCTGCTATATTCCATCCTGATTCTGCTGATATTAATCCACAGAAGAATATTTCGTTTATTTGATATTTTTCGCATACATCATATATAGTTTCTGCATTGTTATAAAAGAATTTTGATGTGTCTTGTGATAAGTTTTTCATTACTGCTTTAAATTCTGATTTTGATAACCCTGTTCTAACTGTTAAGTCCATATTTTTACTTATACTTATGTTATTACTTGTTACCTTAGTTTCTTTTTGCTCTGTTTTTTTACTTTCTTCTTTTTTATTTGATTTTCTATTTGTGCTCTTTGATCTACTTGTTTGTTTTTTTTCTGTTTTTGTTCTATCAATTTTATTTGAATCTTCTGTTTTAGTTTCTTTTACTTCTTCAACTTTGCTTTTAGCATAATTAGCTGTTATTTTGAATTTCTTAGTTCTTAATAATTTGTCTATACTTTGTTCTTCTACAATTTTAATTTCTTTTATTCTTTCTTTCGTACCTGTAATGCTACTTGCATCTACTGTATTACCAAACATTGTAATACCTAAAATTGCCATTGGGATTAAAATTAATCCTTTTTTTAGTAACACATTTTTCGATTCATACTCTATAATAATTCCTCCTTTTTTTTAGAGCAACTATTTAATTATAGCATAAATTTTCTATGATGTCAAATTTTAGATGTTTTTCTTCTTTTCAATAATATGAAAACACGTAAAAGAATATTCCTTTACGTGTTCTCTTTATATTTTTTTAAGCAACTTTTTCAACTTTTCTATTTCAGTTTCTTCTTCTACTTTTCTACCAGAGTAATAAAATTCTATTTTTAGTTTATTATTTCCAATTTCATTATCTTTTTCTAAAACATCTTGTAGTCTATTTGCTACACCATATCCACCATCTATTATTTGTACATTGTCTGGAAATATTTTTCTTAATGTTTCTCTAAAAAACGGAAAATGTGTACATCCTAATACTAATTCTGAGTATTCTTCTAGTTTATAATCCTTCAATTGTTTCTTTATATATTCTTCTACATCTTTAGATTCGAATTCTCCTTTTTCAGCGAATTTAACCAATTCTGGCATTGCTAACAGATCTACACTATGTTCTGTATCTACTTTTTTTAGTAGCTTTTTTAACTTTTCTTCTCTTACTGTTACAGGTGTAGCCATTAATAATACCTTTTTATTATGTCTTTTTTCCACTGCTGGTTTCGCTGCTGGTTCTATTCCTATTATTGGAATACTATATTCTTTTCTTATATCTTCTATTGCTATACTTGTCGCTGTGTTACATGCAATAACAATCGCTTTTACGTCTTTATCCATTAAAAAGTCTACTGCTTTTTTTACATATTCTTTTATCTGTTCATTTGTTTTTATTCCATATGGAACATTATCTGTATCAGCATAATATATATATTCTTCTGTTGGTAGTTTTTCTATTATCTTAGCTAAAACTGACAATCCTCCAATTCCAGAATCAAATATTCCTATTGGTTTATTTTTCATTCTTCTTGCCTTTCTTACTTTCTTTAATTTTAATTATTGTATTTTTTAGTAGTTTATATATACAATTAAACATTTCTATTATTATTCCAAATAAAATACTGCCCAATGCTAATTCAAAGTTTATTATAGCCACTGAGCTAGCTCCAATTATATATCTTTTATTTTGCATTATTGTTATTACTGGATAGTTTTCGCCTTTTTCTTCCTTTTGTGTTTTTATTTGTTCTTCTATTTTCTCTTCTTTTTCTTTATATTCTTCTATTTGCACATTATTATCATTTGAATATAAGCTATATTGTCTTTGCAATTGTGAATAAATATTAATATTAAATAAACAAGACATTATTAAAAATATTATACATCCTTTTATTAATGCTTTTTTTACAATTTCAAAAATTTTTTTTATTTTTTCCATACTTCACCTCATTTATATTTTTATTATAATT
>CAJKDR010000007.1 GCA_905198755.1 uncultured Clostridiaceae bacterium | reverse complement strand
AGACTTAGGAAACGAATATTTTGAATATGATGAAATGCATAAACAATTGATAGGAGAACAAACAAGAACAACATATAAATTAGGAGATAAAATAAAAGTTCAGGTAATAGATGCAAACAAAACTTCAAGAAGAATTAGATTCAAAAATGTAAGTGAATAATATATAAAGAGGAGAAGTATTGAAATATAAAGTAATAAAATTAAATATAGAAAATAAAAAATATCCAGAAAAATTAAAACAAATATCAAGTCCACCAAAGCAATTGTATTGTATAGGAAATATAGAATTATTAAATTCTAATTCGATAGCGATAATTGGCTCTAGAAATTTTAGCAGTTATGGCAAAAGAGCAGCTGAAGATTTTTCTTATGAATTAGCTAAAAGAAATATTTGTATAATTAGTGGTTTGGCAAGAGGAATTGATTCATTTGCACATATTGGAGCATTAAAAGCAAAAGGACATACAATTGCAGTTTTAGGAAGCGGATTTAAAAACATATATCCAAAAGAAAATGAACAACTTTTTGAAGAAATAATCCAAAATAATGGACTAGTAGTAAGCGAATATCAGTTAGATACAAAACCACTAAAGCAAAACTTTCCAGCAAGAAATAGAATAATAAGCGGACTTGGTAATGGTGTATTGGTAGTAGAAGCAAAGAAAAATAGTGGAACAAATATAACAGTAGATTTCGCATTAGAGCAAGGTAAAGATGTATATGTGGTACCAGGGAATATTTATTCAAAAACAAGTGACGGAACGAATTTTTTGATAAAAGAAGGAGCAATACCAGTAACATCATTTGAAGATATATTAAAACTATAAGAAAAAGAAGCCTTTAAAGGGCTTCTTTTTCTTACTAGCTAGAGACAGTAGTACTTAATAAATTATTAAGATATTCCACCATTTCTAATAAGTGCTCTTTGTTATACTTTTTTAGATCTCCTTTGTCAATTATATCGTTAATATCAGCTATGAATTTGGTGACCGTATCGTCTAGTCTTATGTTTTGCTGATATAAATCTATAAATGCATAAAATGCTTCATCACAGCATTGTATAAGCTTCAGTTCTTTAAATTGTTGTCTAGCTTTTTCAAATAATAAAAAGATAAAAGCTATAAAACATGCCCATAGTAATATTTTTTCAGCTTTAGAAACCGTTAAAACATTGGCAATAACCAACAAAAGACGAATAAAACAATAAAAATTTGTAAAAAAGAGTATAACATTAAAAATTTTCTTCATTTCTATAATCCTCCTGTAAATAAAAATTTGTCTAAATGAAGATTTTGCAAGGCCTCTTGAGACATTACATATATTTATTATAACATAATTCTATAAAAATATCAAAAAGGACTACAAAATTGCATTTTATGTAAATTTATGATATAATATAAAAGATAATGCAAAGAGAGGAGAGAAACAGATAATGAGCAGAATGTTTGTAGATAGAGAAGAAATAGATAAATTGTTAAATGATGGGTATACAATAGCAGAAATATGCAAGTACTATCAAGAAAAAGGAATTGATGTTAAATATGATAGATTATATCATTTAGTTAACCAATATAGGCAACAAGACGGAAAAAAGATAGCACCAAAAGCATCTACTAAGGAAATGATTAAATTAAGAGAAGAAGGTTATACATATAGTGAGATAGCTAAAAAATTAACAAAAGATGGCAAGAAAATTACTTCACAAGGAGTATATTTGCGACTAGAAAGATTTTATAATTTAAGAGGAGAAAACGCAAAAGAAGGAGAAAAATCAGGAATAGAGAAAATGAAAATATTAAGAAATGAAGATAAAGTTGAATTAGATAATATATTACAAAAAGAAATAATATTTAAAGGTACAACTGTAGATAATTGGTGTAGGAATAGTGGAAGTGAATACTTAAAAGATTGTTTAACAGAAAGACTAAATAAATTAATAATTATAGCAAATAATGCAAAAAAAGAAAATGGACAATTAGTACCAGATAAAGACTTTGTCGAAGTATTAAAATGTGTTGGAGATAATAAACCAACAGAACCATATAAAAAATATAAATTATATTTAAGGGAATATATAAATAAGTATGGTGTGTTAAAATATGGTGCAGTAGATACACTTAGGGAAAAAGTCTTTAAAAATAATTCTGATCTTATGGTATATATATTAGAAGGATATAAACCTAAATTTGCTAAAGAAGAATATACCAACAATGAACAATATGATGAAAAAGTTTATAATCAGAAAAAGAAAGAGTTTAAAGGGAAAGTTTCAACATATGTTAAAAGGCTAGAATTGATTGAAGCTAGAGCAAAATTGAAAGAAACAGTTGAAAGAACAACAAGAACAATAGAAGGAGATAAAGATCCAGTAAGATAACATGGAAATATTATGCAAAATACTTGACAAATGGGCATTTAAAGTATTATAATATTTAAAGCATAAAAAGTTACAGAAGAGTGGGAACAAATCCCACTCTTCAATACGTATTAGGAGGGAAAATGGCAAAAAACATTGAAGAAAAAGTCGAACAATTAATAGAAAAAACAATTAATGAATTAGGATATGAACTTTATGATATTGAATATGCAAAAGAAGGAAAAGACTATTTTTTAAGAATATTTATAGATAAAAACGAAGGAATAGACTTAAATGATTGTGAAAAGGTAAATGATGCAGTTAATCCAATTCTTGATGCTGCAGACTACATTAAAGAACAGTATTTCTTAGAAATATCATCACCAGGAATTGAGAGAACACTTAGAAAAGATAAACATTTAAAACAAAATATTGGAGAAAAAGTTGAAATAAAATTATTTAAACCAATAAATAAACAAAAAAATATAATTGGAATATTAAAAGACTATAATGCAGAACAAATAGAAATAGAAACATCAGAAGAGGTTTGCAAAATAGATAGAAAAAATATATCTGTTATAAAAACAGTATATGAATGGTAAATATGTTATTAATTTTTTTATAATAGGGAAGTTATGCAACTTTCCCATCATATAAAACTACATTGCACAGAAAATTTATTTCATAAATTTTTGCATACGAACAAATTTACTGAAAAACTTAAAATTTTTTAGATTTGTTCTAAATGAATAATTAATTGTAAAAAGCAAATAGTAAGGAATTTACTTTTTACAAATTTTGAAGGAGGAAGGGTAAAATGAAAGAAGCAATAGATAATAAAGAATTAGTAATTGCTTTAGAAGAACTAGAAAAAGAGAAAGGAATAAAAAAAGATTATATTATAGAATCAATAGAAGCAGCATTACTTACAGCATATAAAAGAAACTTTGATTCAGCAGAAAATGTAAAAGTTGTAATGGATAAAGTTACAGGTGCAGCACATTTATATGCAGTAAAAGAAGTAGCAGAAAAAATAGAAGATAGCAAATTACAAATATCATTAGAAGAAGCTAAAAAAATTGATAAGAAAGCAGCAATTGGAGAAACCGTTGATATAGAACTTGCTCCTAAAAATTTCGGTAGAATAGCTGCACAAACAGCTAAGCAAGTTATAATACAAAAATTAAGAGAAGCAGAAAGAGATGTGCTATATACAGAATTCAATGATAGAAAAGGAGAAATTGTTTCAGGAATAGTACAAAAAGCAGATGGTGGAGTTGTTGTAATGGACCTAGGCAAACTAGAAGGAATAATGCCATTAAAAGAACAAATACCAACAGAAAAATACAGAGTAAATGATAAAATTAGGGGATATGTTTCAGATGTTGTAAGAGGAGTAAAGGGAAATCCACAAGTAATAGTATCAAGAGCAGCAAATGACTTTGTAAGAAAATTATTTGAATTTGAAATACCAGAAATATATGAAGGATTAATAGAAATAAAAAGTGTTTCTAGAGATCCAGGTAGCAGATGCAAAGTAGCAGTATACTCAACAAATCCAGATATAGACCCAGTAGGATCTTGTGTTGGACAAAAAGGAATAAGAATTCAAAACATAATAAATGAACTAAATGGAGAAAAAATAGATGTGATTGAATGGAATGAAGATCCATCAATATTTATATCAGCAGCATTACTTCCAGCACAAGTAATGGCAGTTGATGTAAAAGAAGAAGAAAAATTTGCACAAGTTATAGTTCCAGATGATCAATTATCTTTAGCAATAGGTAAATCAGGACAAAATGCTAGACTTGCAGCAAAATTAACAAATTGGAAAATAGACATAAAATCAGAAAGTCAATTTAGAGAAATGATTGAAAATATGCAAAATGCTGAAAAAACAGATGAAATAGAAGAAACAGAGGAATAATACTAATATAAATAACTATAATTAAGGGAGTAGATTATTTTGAAGAAGATACCTTTAAGAACTTGCATGGGTTGTAATGAAAAGAAAACTAAAAAAGAACTAATAAGAATAGTGAAACAAAAAGATGGAAATGTAGAAGTAGACAAAACAGGAAAAATGGAAGGAAGAGGAGCCTACATTTGCAATAATATAGAGTGTTTAGATAAAGTTATAAAAACAAAAAGATTAGAAAGAACATTAGACATTCAAATTTCAGAAGAAACCTATAAAAATTTAAGAGGTGTAATTATTGGAGAATAATAAAATATATGGATTGTTAGGATTATCAATGAAAGCAGGAAAAATAGTATTTGGTACAGAATCTACAATAGATATGATTAACAAAAATAAAGTTAAGTTAATAATATTAGCAAAAGATACAGCACAAAGAACAAAAAACAATTTTGAAATAAAGTGTAAAGAAAAAAATGTACCATTATATATCTTTGGAGAAAAAGATAGTCTTAGCAAGGCTATAGGAAAAAATAATAAAACAGTATTAGGTATAAAAGATAAAAATTTAGCACTAGCTATTAAAAAAATATTAGATGGGGGTGATGTTATTGGGTAAAATAAAAGTATATGAACTAGCAAAGAATTTAGACAAAACTAGTAAAGAAATTATCGCAATAGCACAAGAACTTGGAGCCGATGTTAAAACTCATATGAGTTCTATCGAAGAAGAAATGGCTAAAAAAATTGAAAATAAAGTAAAAGGGGTAAAGGCTACGAATACAAAAAGTAACAAAGAAAAAGAAGAAGTAAAAAAAGAAAAAAATGATGGACCAGTTATAATAAGAAGACATGTTATAATATCTGACGAAGAAGTAAAGAAGAGAGAAGAAGAAGAAAAAAGAAAAAAACAAGAAAAACAAAGAAATAGCAATGTTGGATTTGTAGAAAGAAATAGAAACAAAGATTATAATATTGTATATAGAAATAAACCTACAAAACCAATGACAGTTAGTGAATTATTTGGATTAAAAGATAAAAAAGAAGAAAAGAAAGAAGAACCAGTTAAAGAAAAAGTTGAAGCTGTAAAAGAAGAAGCAAAAGTAGAAGTAAAACAAAAAGAAGAAAAAACTCAAAAAGTAGAAAACAGATCAACTAATACTAATAACTTTAATAGAAACAATTCACAACGCACAGAAAATAATAGATTTAATAATAATAGAAATAATAATTATCAACGTCAAGATAATAGATTCAACAATAGAAACAATAACAATAACTATCAAAGAAATAATAATAACAATGGTCAACATCAATTTAATAATAGAAATAATAATGGGGGTTATGGAAATAATAGAAGACCTCTTGATGAACGTGGAATTGAAAAAAATATTAAAAACATCATGTCTGCAGATATTGTAGAAAAAGATACTGTAAGAGAATATAATAAAAATGCTAATAAACAAAAAAATAATAAATATGATGAAAATAAAAATAAAAAGCAAAATAAGAATAGAAGAAATTTATCTGAATTTGATGAAGATAAATTAAAGAGTTTAAAATCAGAAAAAAGCCTATCTAATATGTTTAATGATCAAGAAGGTGGAATGCTTGATTATTATGATTTAACAACAGCTAGAGGAAGAAAAAACAAGAAGAGAACAAATAAATCAGAAGAAGAAAGAACAAAGCAAAAAATATTTAAATTAACAGAAATTACTATTCCAGAAACAATTTCAGTAAAAGACTTTGCAGCAGAAATTAAGAAAACAAGTGGTGAAGTATTAAAAAAATTAATGGGATATGGAATAATGGCTACATTAAATAATGATATAGATTTTGATACAGCATTTCTAATAGCAGAGGAATTTGGAATAAAAGCAATTAAAAAGGAAACAGTAACAGAAGAAGATATTTTATTTGATGAAAGCGAAGATAAAGCAGAAGATCTACAACCAAGACCACCAGTAATAGTTGTTATGGGACACGTAGACCATGGTAAAACATCTTTACTAGATGCAATAAGAAGCACAAACGTTATTGAAGGTGAAGCAGGAGGAATAACTCAACATATAGGTGCATCACAAGTAGAAGTAAATGGAAGAATGATTACATTTTTAGATACACCAGGACATGAAGCTTTCACAAGCATGAGAGCTAGAGGTGCTCAAGTAACAGATATAGCAATATTGGTAGTAGCAGCAAATGATGGTGTAAAACCACAAACAGTAGAGGCGATTAACCATGCAAAAGCAGCTGGAATACCAATAATAGTTGCAGTAAATAAAATAGACTTAGAAGGAGCTAATGTAGAAAAAGTAAAAGAAGAATTAACAAAATATGAATTAGTTCCAGAAGAATGGGGTGGAGATACAATATTTGTTCCAATCTCTGCTAAAAAGAAAATAAACATAGATACATTATTAGAAATGGTATTATTAGTAGCAGATATGAAAGAACTAAAAGCTAACCCTAGCAAGCAATCAAAAGGTGTTGTTATAGAAGCAAAATTAGACAAAGCAAGAGGACCAGTAGCAACAATGCTTGTACAAAGAGGAACACTAGATGTAGGAGACACAATAGTTGTAGGTTCTGTTATTGGTAGAATAAGAACAATGAGTAACTATAAAGGAAAAAAAGTAAAAAAAGCTGGACCATCAACACCAGTTGAAGTTACAGGATTAACAGAAGTTCCAACAGCAGGAGAAACATTCTATGAAGTAGATGATGAAAAAACAGCAAAACACTTAATAGAAAGAAGAAAGCGTCAAGAAAGAGAAAAATCTATAAATGCAACAGCAAAAGTTTCATTAAATGAGTTATTCAATCAAATAGAAAAAGGTAAACTAAAAGAATTAAATATAATTGTAAAAGCAGATGTTCAAGGTAGTGTCGAAGCTGTAAAACAAAGTTTAGAAAAATTATCTAATGACCAAGTAACAGTAAAAGTAATTCATGCAAATGTTGGAGGAGTTACAGAAACAGATGTAACACTTGCAAAAGTTTCAAATGCAATTATAATAGCATTTAATGTAAGACCAGAAGCATTAGCAAGAGATATGGCAGATAAGGAAGAAGTAGAAATCAAACAATATTCTGTAATATATCATGCAATAGAAGATGTAGAAGCTGCAATGAAAGGAATGCTAGATCCAGAATTTGAAGAAAAAGTAATAGGAAATGCAGAAATAAGACAAACATTCAAAGTATCAAATGTAGGAACAATAGCAGGATGTTATGTAACAAATGGAAAAGTTTCAAGAAATGCTGGAATAAGAATAATAAGAGATAATGTTGTTATACATGATGGAAAATTAATATCATTAAAAAGATTTAAAGATGATGTTAAAGAAGTTGCAACTGGCTATGAATGTGGTATCCAAATAGAAAACTTCAATGATATACAAGAAGGAGATATTTTGGAAGTATATGTTATGGAAGAAATCAAAAAATAGCTATTTGAGAGATAATTGATTTAGCGTTATGAAATTATTATATGTAGGGGCGGACGACCCTGTCCGCCAGTAACCCGTGAGAAACACTTAAATAAAGGAGATAACAATGCAAAAGAATAATAATAGATTTAATAGAGTTGATGAAGAATTAAAAAAGCAAGTAAGCAATATTATTATGAATGATATAAAAGATCCTAACTTAAAGGGGTTAATTAGTGTTACTAAAGCTAAAGTAACTCCAGATTTAAAATATGCAAAAGTATATGTTAGTATATTAAATGCAAAAGATGTAAAGAAAGATTTGGCAATATTAAAGAAATCAGCAGGATTAACCAGAAGCTTAATAGCTAAAAGAATGAATTTAAGAATTACACCGGAAATTATATTTGAATTAGATGACTCAATGGAATATGGTGCTAGAATTGATTCTATATTAAGAGAAATAATGCCAGAAAAAAATAATTAAAAAGGATTGTGAAATATATGACAACAATTGATAATATAAAAAAAGAAATAAATAAAGCAAATAATATTGTAATATTAACACATGAGAATCCAGATGGAGATGCTGTTGGTAGTGCACTTGCAATGTATTTAACATTAAAAAAGATGAATAAAGAAGTTGATGTTGTAATACCGGAATTTCCAAGAACTTTTGAATTTTTACCATCTGCAGATAAAGTAAAAAAAGAAGGTAGTAAGAAACCTTATGATTTAGCAATATCTGTTGATGTTACAGGAATTAAAAGATTAGATGGATTTAGCAGTTATTTTGAAAATGCAAAAACAAAAATTCAAATAGATCATCATGAAGTAAATGATATGTTTGCAGATTATAATTTTGTAAATCCAACATCACCAGCATGTGCACAAATACTAATATTAGTAATAGAGCACTTAGGTGTTGAAATTGATAAAAATATAGGAACGTGTTTGTTAACAGGAATAATAACAGATACAGGTGGATTTAAATATGAAGGCGTATCAGCAGAAACATTTGAATTTGCATCTGGACTTTTAGCTAAAGGTGTAAATGTATCAAACATATATAAAAAAGCATTACAAATGAAGACTAGAGCAAATTTTGAACTAAGAAAAATAATAATGAATAGAATGGAATTTTTATGTGATGATAAAATTACATTTACATATATCACTAAAAAAGATATGGAGGATGTAAATGCATTATCAGATGACCATGAAGGTTTAGTAGAAGTTGGAAGAGATATAGATGGAGTTGAAGTATCTATTTTCCTTAGAGAAATAGAAGATGGATTCAAAGTGTCACTTAGATCAAACAACTATGTGAATGTATCTGATGTAGCACTATTATTTAATGGTGGAGGACATATGAGAGCATCAGGATGTAGTATACATGGAACATTAGAACAAGCTAAAGAAAAAATAGTTAAAGAAGTTTCAAAATACATAAAATAAAAGTAAGGTCGAAATTTATTCTGACCTTACTTTTATTTCAAATTCTTTTTTATTTAAATAATTTAGATGACCTGCATCAGAAGAAAAATTAAAAATTAATTTATAAGCACATAGTTCTTGATATTTCTTCTTAAATAATTTGTTAATAGAATTATTGCCATATTTACCATCACCAAGAATAGGATGACCAATAAAAGCGAGATGTGCACGAATTTGGTGTGTTCTACCAGTAAATAATTCAACTTCTAAAGTAGATAAATTATTTTTAGTATCTTCATCAATAACTTTATATGAAGTTATTATTTTTTTATATCCAATTTTAGGTGTATGACTAATATAGACGATAGATTTTTTACTATCTTTAAATAAATAATCTTCAAGTTTATCAGACTTTGGATCTAATAAACCAATGACAGTACATTTATAAAATTTCTTAATCTCATGATTATTCAATTTAGAATTTATAATATCAAGGGAAGATTTATTCTTAGCAAATATAACCAAACCACTAGTATTTCTATCTAATCTATGGCAAGGGTATGGAAAGCCTTCATCAAGATTAGCAGTATATTTATTTTGCAATAAAGATGTAATAGAAGAAGAACTATTAATAACCTCAATGCCTTGTGGCTTGTTAATTATTAAAATATTATCATCTTCATAAATAATATCAAATTCTATTTTCTTAAACAAATATTTATCATCAATATATAAACAAACATTATCACCTAAATGAATAGTAATATTATCTTTAACACGCTTATTATTAACTTTAATATCCTTATTTCTAAGAGCTTTATAAACTAAAGAAGAAGAAAGCCCGTCAAAATAAGACATCAAGACATAAACTAATTTTTTATTATCATATTTTTCATCAACAACTAAATTTCTCATAAATACATTAAAAAAACAAAAAAAACAAATATATAAATATCACAAACAGCTATTGAAAAAAAAGCTATCTTGTGGTATAACCTATCTAGGGAAAAAGCAATTTGAAGAATAATTGCTCTAACTTATTATAAGGAATAGTATAAATGAAAAATATTAAAGATTACAATTTAAATGAACTAAAAGAAGAATTTGTTAAGCTTAATGAAAAACCTTATAGAGCAGAACAAGTTTTTAAATGGATATATGAATCAGAAGTTACATCTTTTGATGACATGACAAACTTGTCTTTAGAATTAAGAGATAAATTGAAGAATGAATTTGAGTTTCATAATTTTAAAATTCTAAAAAAACAAGAGTCATCAGATGGTACAAAAAAATACTTATTTGACGTATTAGATGGAAATGCTATTGAAACAGTTTTGATGGAATATCATCATGGAAGAACAATTTGTGTTTCATCACAAATTGGTTGTAAGATGGGATGTAAATTCTGTGCTTCTACTGGAATTAAATTTATAAGAAATTTAACAAGTGG
Organism: uncultured Clostridiaceae bacterium; assembly: GCA_905198755.1. Taxonomy (GTDB): domain Bacteria; phylum Bacillota; class Clostridia; order TANB77; family CAG-508; genus HGM13634. Next base: position 10,020 of record CAJKDR010000007.1, on the reverse strand, counting down.
AGAAATAGTTGAACAAATATTAGCAGTACAAAGAGATGAAAATGTTAGAATATCAAATATTGTATTCATGGGAATAGGCGAACCACTAGACAATTATGATAATGTATTAAATGCTATAGGAATAATAAATAATTCCAAAGGATTAAATATTGGTGCAAGACATATAAGTATCTCAACAAGCGGAATAGTACCTAAAATTTATGAACTGGCTGAAAGAGATTATCAATTCACACTTTCTATATCATTACATGCAACAAATGATAAAAAAAGAAGTGAAATGATGCCTGTAAATAATGCTTATAATATAGAAGAATTAATGAAAGCATGTAGATATTACATAGGAAAAACAAATAAAAGAATTTCTTTTGAATATGCACTAGCTAAAGATAATAACGATAACTTAGATGATGCAAAAGAACTAGTAAAATTATTAAAAGGAATGTTATGCCATGTTAATCTAATACCAATAAACAAAATAGAAAATGGTAAATATGTAAAAAGTACAAATGAAAACGTAATTAAGTTTAGAGATTATTTAAATTCAAAAGGAATAACTGCTACAATAAGAAGAGAATTAGGCTCTGATATTGATGCAGCTTGTGGACAACTTAGAAGAAAAAATTTATAGAATAGGAGAAAAATCTATATGAAAGTTTTTGCTAAATCAGATATTGGTAAGGCAAGAGAAATGAATCAAGATTCTTATTATGTATCTATGCCAAGTGAAAACACTGGATTATTTATAGTAGCGGATGGTATGGGAGGATATAATGGTGGAGAAATAGCAAGTAGATTAGCAATAGTATCTGCCAAAAATTATATAGAAAATAACTTTTCTAAGATAGAACATACTAAAGAAGAATTACAAAAACTTATAAAAAATGCAATAGAATATGCAAACATGGTTGTATATGAAAAATCAAAAGAAAATCAAGAATTAGAAGGAATGGGTACAACAATTGAAGTAGTTCTTGCATATAATGATAGAGTATACATAGGTCATATTGGAGACAGCAGAATTTATAGAATAAGAAAAAATATAATAAGAAAATTAACTGTAGATGATAGTTATGTTCAAAAATTAGTAAAAGATGGAACAATAACTAAGGAAGAAGCAAAACACCATCCTAAAAAGAATATGCTTATGAAAGCCTTGGGATGTACATCATTTGTTGAACCAATTGTAGCTGTAAAGGGATTCTTAGAAGATGATGTAATAGTAATAACTTCAGACGGGCTAACAAATATGGTAAGTGATGAAGAAATGCTTGCAATAATAGAAAATAATGTTGAAAAAGCAAGTGATGAATTAATAAAAAAAGCTAACGAGGCAGGAGGATTAGATAATATAACAGTTGTAATTGTTAGCAAAAGGTAAATTTGAATATAGAATCTAGAAAATAAATTGGAGGTTACTATGAATTTAGAAGGTAGATTATTAGGAAATAGGTATGAAATCCTAGAAAACATAGGAAATGGAGGAATGGCAACAGTTTATAAAGCAAAATGCCATGTACTAAATAGATATGTAGCTGTTAAAGTATTAAGAGATGAATTTACAACAGATGAAGAATTTGTTAAAAGATTTAATACAGAAGCACAATCAGCAGCAAGTTTAACCCATCCTAATATTGTTTCAGTATATGATGTTGGTAGTGAAGGTGATATACATTATATAGTAATGGAATTAATAAAAGGAAAAACACTAAAAGAAATAATAAATGAAGATGGAGCTCTTTCGTGGAAATGGTCTGTCAATGTTGCTATACAAATAGCATCAGCACTAGAAACAGCACATAAGAACAACATAATTCATAGAGATATTAAACCACACAACATAATAATAACAGAAGATGGAATAGCAAAAGTTACAGACTTTGGGATAGCAAAAGCAGTATCAAATTCAACTATAACAGCATTTGGAACAACAATTGGATCTGTACATTATTTTTCGCCAGAACATGCAAGAGGAGGATATACAGATGCCAAATCAGACTTATACTCATTAGGAGTGGTACTATATGAAATGGTAACAGGTCAAGTACCATTTAATGCAGATACACCAGTTTCTGTTGCTTTAAAACATATGCAAGAAATACCAAAAGAGCCAATGGAATTAAACCCAAATGTACCTAAAGCAGTTAATGATATAATTATGAAAGCAATGCAAAAAGATACGAATTTAAGATATCAAAATGCAACAGAAATGTTAAGAGACTTAAGTAAGGCATTAAAAAATCCAAATGGGGATTTTGTAGTTACAGAAAAACAAGAAGATTTTCCAACACAAAGAATTTCTACAATATATGATAAATCGGAAGAAGCACCATCTAGAAGAAATAATGAAAATAAAAAAGAAGATGGAAAATTAAAAACATTCATAAAAAATCATAAAGCATTATCACTTGTATTAGGTGGAATATTACTATTTGTTATTACAATTTTGATAACAAACTTAGTTATTAAATTAGTAACAAAAGCAGATGTACAAATACCAAATGTAGTTGGAATGGAACAAACAGAAGCTCAAAAAACAATTGAGGATGCTAAATTAAAATATGAGAAAAAATCGGAAGAATATAATAAAGATGTTCCAGCAGGATACATTATTTCTCAAGATCCAGGCTATATGCCAAATTACAATGTAAAAGAAGGAAGTACAATAAGCGTTGTTGTTAGTTTAGGACAAAATTTAGTAAAAGTACCAAAAGTAACAGGATTGACACAAGATGATGCTACAAAACAATTAGAAGATTTAGGATTAGTAGTTAATGTAGAAGAGACATATAGTAATAAAGTAGAAGCTGGATATGTTATAGAACAAAGTGTAAAAGAAAATGAAGAAATAGACGCTGGAGAATCAATTACTATTAAAGTTAGTAAAGGAACAGAAAAAGTTACTGTACCAAATTTAACAGGAAAAACAGAGAGTGAAGCAAAAACAGCAATAAAAGATGCAGGACTAAAATTAAAAACAGTAGTAACAACAGAAGATACAACAAAAGAAGATGGAGTAGTAGTAAAGCAAAGTTTAGAAGCAGGAACAGAAGTGGAGAAGAATGCCACAATAACAATAACAGTTAACAAGTTACAAGAAAATAAAAAAACAACAGTAGTTATTGATGTTCAATCACTATTAGAAGGAACAGATTTAGCAGAAAAAGATAAAGTAACTGTAAAGATTTCTGTAAATGGAACAGATTATAATGTAGGAAGTGTTTCTCCACAATCATCTAGTGTAACAAAAGAAATATCAGGAGCAGGAACTGCAACAATACAAGTAAAAATAAACAACACAGTTTATGGAAGTTCACAAACAATAACTTATGGAGATACATGTAAATTTGAATAATATTCTAAAGTGTAGTATAATATAAGAGCAGATTTTTATCTGCTCTTAATTAATAAAGATAGGTGAAATATGGTAGTAAAGGGAAGAATAATAACAATAATCTCTAATTTATTTTATGTAGAAACAGATAACAACCAAACAATAGAATGTACATCAAGGGGCATATTTAAAAATAAAGAAATAAAGCCAGTAGTTGGAGATATTGTAAAAATAGATAATGAAAACAATTCAATATTAGAAGTATGTGATAGAACATCATATATAAAAAGACCTAAAATTGCAAATGTCACAAGACTAATCTTTGTTGTATCTGCAAAAAAACCAAAACCGGATTTATTGATGTTAGACAAACAATTGGCCTTTGCAGAATTCTTAAAAATAGAACCAATAATAATAATAAATAAAATAGACTTGGATGAAAATATGGCAGAAGAAATAGAAAAAATATATTCAAATATTGGTTATAGAGTGGTAAAAACAAATGCAAAAGATTTAGAGGAAAATACAGAAAAAATTAAAGATATTTTAAATAACAATATTAGTGTGTTTTCTGGAAATTCTGGAGTTGGAAAATCAACATTAATTAATGGGATTTTTAAAAAAGAGCTAACTGAAGAAGGAGAAGTGAGTCACAAGAATAAAAAGGGAAAAAACACAACAACTTCAACAAGATTATACAAAATAAAAGAAAATACATATATTGCAGATACACCAGGATTTTCTACATTTGATGTATATGAAATAGAATATAGGGAATTATATAGATATTTTAAGGAATTTAATAAATACAATAATAAATGCGAATATCTAGATTGTACACATATAAAGGAAGAAAGTTGTGTCATAAAAAGCAATGTTGGAAAAGATATATCAGAATCAAGATATAACAACTATAAGAAAATATATGAAGAATTAAAAGATAGGGAGGAACATAAATGGTAGAAGTATCAACATCAATATTATCAGCAGACAGAGAAAATTCATTAGGAGTATTTTATAATTTAGAAGTAGCAAAAACAAACTACTTTCATATAGATGTAATGGATGGTGAATTTGTAGAAAACAATACAATAGAATTAATGCAAGAGTATGTAGGACAAATAAAACAAATTTCAAATACACCATTAGACATTCATTTAATGGTAAAAGATATAAAAATATTTGTAAATTCTTATATACCATATGAGCCAAATACAATAACATTTCATCTTGAAGCTTGCGAGAATGAGGAAGAAGCAAAAAAAATAATAAGGTATATACATGATAACCACATAAAAGCTGGAATGGCAATAAAGCCAAATACAAGCGTAGAAGAAATATATAAATATTTACCATATATAAATAGTGTATTAGTAATGACAGTAGAACCAGGCAAAGGTGGACAAAAATTAATACCAGAAACAATAGATAAAGTAAAAAAGATAAAAGAATATATTGAAAGCAACAATATTGATATAGACATAGAAGTAGATGGTGGAGTAAATTTAGAAAATGTAGAAAAGTTAAAAGAAGCAGGAGCAAATATAATTGTTGTAGGAACAGCAATTATAAACTCAAAAGATTACAATAAAACAATAGAAGAAATAAAAAAATAAATATGAAGAATTTTTCTTCATATTTATTTTTGCTTTTTTTAATCTTTATTATTTTTTCTGTTTATATCAAATATAATAGCATCTTCATTATCTATTAAGAAGTTAGAATCTGTTGTATTATTCTTTATTGGATCTATATCACCATTAGAAGATTTATCAAATTCAAGATTCTTTAAATTAAATTTTTCTTTTTTAGGTTTTGATTCTTCTTCTGCAATTCCATTTGTAAATCTTGAAAAATTAAAATGTTTTCCATAATGTGGCTCATGGTATTTGGAATCTAATAGGTCAACCTTCATAATTCCAACAGAACTCTTACCAGCAATGTTTTTAACTTTATACATACATTGTTTTGATTTTAAAGATTGTACTTTACCAGCTGAATAGTTTTGTTTCCATTTAAATAGTGCATCTCCATATTTTGAATCATATTGTAGTTTTTCAGTATCATAATTATATTTGAAAGTCCATTCTCTTTTAGTTCCAAGTTCTAATTCCCACCAAGCATTATCTTCTGGAGTATTATTTCCAAATATGAATTTATTAGCACAATTTGCAAGTATTGTTTCCCTGTATTTACTTTTATTTTGTTCACCTAATTGTCTTAAGTTTTGAGCAGAGATTATAATACCAACTCTATATTTTCTATAAAGTGTAAACATATTTGTAGTTGCATGTGTTATAAAATCAGGAAATTCATCTATATATAAGAAATGGGGAACACGAGATTTCTCATTTCCAGGTCTTCTTAATACGGAATATTGCATTAGTAATAGGAAGAATAGCCCAAATGCCGTATGAACTGTAGCACCCAAGTCTCCACGTCTTGTACATACTAATGTGATTTCACCATTTGCAAGAATATCATCATAATTCAAATTATTTGATCTATTACATAATATATTTCTTACACCTTGAACTCTAAGCAAAGTATCAAGCTGAGTTGCAGCAGCACTTATATACTTTTCTGTTTCTTCTCTATTAACACCATTTGCATAGAAATTCTTTTTAAAGTAACCTAATTGTAAAGAATATTCTTTAGCAAGTTCTGGAATTGCTTCTAATTGTTTACACATTTTTTCTACTAATGAAAAATCATTAAACATATTTAACATATCCTCTAGATTTGGTAATAATTCACCATTTAATCTAGGATACATTTCTTTTAAAAGTATTGATACATTTTCAACAGCTTGTAAAGTTACATTCTGTCTGAAAGATTCTTCAATATCTCTTCCTGCATATGTATACATTTCTTTTAGTACAGAAGAAATTATAATAGCAATCTTAACTGGATCATCAAATGCAAAAGGGTTAAGTCCAGGTGAATCTGGATTTGCTGGGTCAATTAAATTTACTGGTATGTTATAATTATTTGCTACTTCAAGTATTCTAGAAGTAGATTCATAATCAGGTGAGATAGAAGTGAATCCCAAATCTCTATATAATATACTATTTCCACCATCATAAGCAATCATTTTCTTTAAATAAGCTTTAAATAATTTTTCTTTACCAGAATTAGGAACAAGCATATTTAAATTAAAATTATCATTTAAATAACTATTATCATATGGGTATTTTAAATAAGCTAATCCTGTTTTTAAAGCAGTATATCCAAGTTCTTTAGAAGCCTCTTTAAAGAAGAATTTCTTCTCAATATCTTTTGCCATCATAGGCTCAAATAACATAGAAGTTTTTCCACTACCAGAAACACCACATATAAAAGTAGATTGAAATCTTCCTTGTTCTGTCATAACAACATTTGCACCAGTTTTTTTATCAGAGTATAAAGGCAATTCTACAGAATATGCTCCAGTATTTTCCTTTTTCTCAGATAAGTTAATACCGCCATAATCCATTATAGAATCTTTTATATCTTTTGTATCATTTATCCAAGTAAATAATTTTTTAAATAAAGGATAGAATGTTACAAGTGGAATATATACAGCTAGTGATTGAAAAGCAGGTTGTATTAAACTAGAAAATTCTGTTACAACACTTACATATCCTGGCGTAGCCATAAATAATAACCAACACAATAAGTTAAACCATTGAACTACCATAGATATTCCTATTATATATAAAGATATACAATACAAATAGAAAAATCCTAATTTCATTTGGTCTGCTTTTACAAATGTTGAGGAACCAGAAAATAAAAATGCAAATATTGGACAAGCAATTGCTAAAGTATATTGTAAAGGTCCCCAATAAGAAACAGAAACACCACTTAAAATCATAAACATCATTTCTATTAATCTATCAACAGCTAAATATATAGTAATAACTGTTAAAATATAAGTTAAAAAAGTATTTCTATCAGTCTTTAAAAACTTCAAAAATTTATCAAAAATTTTCATATTATAAACTCCCCAAAAATTTAAAATAGTTACTTATATTATCTTACAAAATGCTTAAAAAAACAAGGCTTTTTGCAAAAATAATGCAAGAAATGATTGAAATATTATAATAAATTTAAAAATTAATTTTAAATCACTTGAATAAAATAACATTTATTAATATAATACAAAAATAAACATATAAATGAAACAAAGGTGGGAATATGGATAAGACAAAAAAAATTGAAAAAAAAGATGGATTTATGTTGGGAGTTTTATCATTAATGCTTTCACAGGTGTTGATAAAGCTTCTAGGTTTAGTTTCTAAAATATTTTTAACAAATAAAAAAGGTTTTGGAGACATAGGAAATGGTATTTATGGAAGTGGTTATCAAATATATGCAATGCTTCTTACAATATCATCAATAGGTGTTCCAAATGCAATTGCAAAATTGATTTCAGAAAAAGTTGCATTAGAAGATTACAAAGGAGCACATAGAATATTTAGAATAGCATTAGCTACATTTGGACTCATTGGTTTTACAGGAACAATGATTCTATTCTTAGGTGCAGCAACAATAGCAAATGCAATAGATGTTCCAGAAGCAACATTATCACTACAAGTTTTATCACCTTCTATAACATTTGTTACAATAGCATCTGTTATAAGGGGATATTTTAATGGATTAGATAAAGTATCTGTTACTGCAAAAGCACAAGCATTAGAACAAGTATTTAAAACAACAATAACCATATCAGCAGTAGAACTTATAGGAATAGGAACAAATTTAAATACAACATTAATGGCAGCAGGAGCAAACCTAGCCACAACATTATCTGTGCTATTAAGCTTTTTATATATTTTAATGTACTATAGAAACTTTAAGAAAATAATTTCACCAAAAATAAAAGAAACAGTAAATTACAAACAAGAAAGAGTAAAAAGAATAGTAAAAAGAATTTTGGTCGTTTCAATTCCAATAACACTTAGTGCAATAATGTCTACATTATCTAAAATAGTAGACATAGTTACAGTTGTAAAAGGATTAAAAAAATTCTTACCAGATTCTGTCGCAAAAGCACAATATGGTATATTATCAGGAAAAGTGGATACACTAGCAACACTTCCATTATCATTTAATATAGCGTTTGCTACAGCACTTGTTCCATCAGTATCTGCATTAATAACAAAAAAAGATACACGAACAGCAAGTAAAAGAATATCATTTTCATTATTAACGACAATGATAATAGGACTTCCTTGTACATTTGGAATGATGGTATTTGCACAACCAATAATTAATTTATTATTTCCAAATGCAACAGATGGAGGATTTTTACTACAAATATTTTCTTTAACAATAATATTTGCAGTATTAATGCAAACAACAAATGGAGCATTACAAGGATTAGGAAGAATAATGGTACCAGCGGTTACATCATTTATTGGTGTAGCGTTAAAGTTAATATTTAACTTGATATTAGTTCCAAATCCAGCATTTGGAGTAAATGGAGCAGCGATAGCATCTGTAATAAATAACTTTGTAGCATTCTTATTGAGCTTCATAATATTAAGAAAGACCATAAAGCTAGAACTTGGATTTAAGAAGTTTATATTTAAACCGATAGTTGCAACAGTAGCTATGTGTGCATGCTCTTATTATATATATACATTATTATTAAATGTGCTATCAGCAAGAATAGCTACTATAATAGGATTAATAATAGCTGTTATAATTTACTTAATAATGGTTATAATATTAAAAATATTTACAAAAGAAGAAATATTAATGATTCCATACGGACAAAAGATAAATAAAATCCTTGAAACCGTTGGCATATACAGAAAAGAAGAAAACAACGAAAATAGTTAATATTTACAAAAATTGTCTGAAATCTTACAGAGATAAAGGATTTAAAGAAAAAAGTATGAAAAAAAAGAAGGATTTTATTTTATTATGACGAATATTGCTATTGTAGGAGAAAATTCTACATATTTCAAACTTTTTAGGAGGTAAATTAAATGAACAAATCTGATTTAGTAGCAGCAATGGCTGCAAAAACAGGAGACACAAAAAAAAGTGCTGAAGAAACATTAAACGCATTTGTAGACGTTGTTACTGAAGCATTAGTAAAAGGAGACAAAGTACAATTAGTAGGATTCGGATCTTTCGAAGTTAGAAAAAGAGCTGCTAGAAAAGGTAGAAACCCACAAACTAAAGAAGAAATCAAAATACCTGCATCAAAAGCTCCAGTATTCAAAGCTGGTAAAGCATTAAAAGATCTGATCAATGCTTAATTTGTGAATGATAAGAAGAAACGAAACAGTTTACTGAAGAGAGCGTATTTTACAGAGGGCATGAAAGATGTCCTCTGTATTTTTTTGATATAAGGGTTAAAAGGTGGCTTCAAGTTTTGGGAATGGCAAATTGTACAAAGCCGAGTCTGTTTTTGTTCCGTTGTACGAAAATAAGAAAATCTAAGTCTGCCTGAATTAGGTTGCGACAAAGTGACGTGTACGTCTTAAACGCCCCGTCCATGGGGCATTAAGACTTTTGCTGCCGTCCATGGCAGCAAAACACTATACATGAACAGGCAGACTAAGATTTACTAATTTTCTCCCAAAGTCACAAAAGCAGTCCCGGTTTTGTGCAAGTTGCCAGCCACTAAGTTGTGAGCCGCCTTTTGACACCCTGATCAAAATATAAAATAAAGATAAAATACCGGATAGATC
>CAJKDR010000006.1 GCA_905198755.1 uncultured Clostridiaceae bacterium | reverse complement strand
AACAAAAGCTACTTGTGACTTATGCTCTATAATGTTACCTGATAGTGGTCACATACAAGAAATGGAAATTACCTGGCAAAATAAAAAAAGAATAAGAAATCCAAAAAGATATTTAGCAGAATTTAAAGAAAACGAAGAGCTAAGAGTGGGAATAAAGATAACAGAAGAAAATAAAAGAAAAGTAATAGAAATGGGGTTTGATTCTAAAATAGTAATTGGAGAAATAATAGTACCAAATTCCAGTATTTCTAAAAGCACATATGAAAATGCAGAAGGAAAATGTATTATAAGAAAGGATTTACCAAAAGAAATAGCAGAGAGATATTGGGAATGGTCATGGGAGGACTGGGGACATAATGTGCACTCGGATTATAAATATATACCATATGAAAGATATCCAAGAGAATACTTGCCACCAAAAGCATTAGAATTTATGATAGTAGAAGATAATTCGAAAAATAAATGGATATCTTCAAGAAAAATAAAAAACTCACAGGAAAATTACGAAGACATTAAATTATTAATTAATATGATATTAAGCATATTTGGTGAATGTGAGATAGTAAATATAAATATGGAAGAGCCAATAAAGACTGTAAAATCAGTAAAATGGGAGATACTAAGATCAGGAAAGCAAACTAAAGAGAGAATAAGAAACATCATAAGAGAAAAAGTAAGTCAAAACAGAGTAAGTATGTACATAAGAAATATAGACAAGCTCATTGAAAACAGTGATGAGAATATAGCAGTAGGGACACAAGAATTTAAAGGCTACATAGTATTTATTTGTGGTAAATATGCAATATTAGAAAGTTTAATGCCTAATAATGCAACATATATATTAGATAAGAATTGGGAAGAAATTTCTAAACTTACAAAAACAGAAGTATTAAACAATAAATTGCATATTGATAGAATTTACCATTATTTAAATTGGGAAGAAAAAATAAATAAATATATGAAAGGGGATGAAAAATATGGCAAAAACAAAGAGTAGTAACTCTGGAAAACAAGAAAAGAAAATAGTACCAGTAAACGGGTACACTAAAAAAGATGGAACAAAAGTAAAAGGTCATCGTAGATCAACACCTAATTAAAGATAATATAACCAAAGTAAAAATTACTTTGGTTATTATTTTTTTATTTTGCTTATATGTTTTATAAAAAATTAAGCATATTATATACAAAATGAAATGATGATAACAAGAATAAAAATAAACAAAAGAAGCAAAGTATAAATGTAATTAAAATTACACCAGTATTTTGCTTCCTTTGATAATGAAAAGAGGCAATGTATGAAAAAATTAAAAAAAGAATATAATGAAGAAAAAGAAACTTCAAAAATATTGTGGATGATATTTCTAGTTCCCATAGCATTTTTTATAATAGATTTAGCAAATTTAGGACATTTTTTCTTTCCGTATATAGATAATTTGACTGAAAAGTATGATTGGCTGTCATTTATAGGAACTTATGCAGGAACAATTGTTAGTGCGATTTTCTTATTATTCATTACAAAAATGGATAGAAGAGATAATAATGAAATTCTAAGAACATCTCAGAGACCATATTTAGATGTTAATTGGACAATATTGGATAAAGATTTTTTAGAGCAAAACATAAATAATTTGAATAGACAATTATTTATTTATAATAATTTTGGACTAGATGGCATTAATAGTGCAAAAGAATATTTGACTCTTGAAATAAAAAATACTGGAGCTAGTGTTGCAATAATAGATGTTAATAAAAGTAACTTTACAATAGAGTATGACAGACATGAAGGAATTGTTGATGGTAAAGAAATTTCAAAAAGAGAAATAAGTAAAGTTATACTTAATAAAATAATAAAACGCAAAGCTATTTCATCAGGAGAGAGCATGTTTATTGTATTTAATTCTATTGATTTCTACAATAGTAGGAGCAGAGATGTATCAAATAATACATACATAACTAATACGGAAATTTATTATAAAGATTTATTTGGTTATAATTATGAAGATATATGTAAATACTTAAATGGAAAAATTGTTCCAAAAAAAGATAATAGTTTAATTATCGATAATAAGGATATATGATAAATAAAGAAGGGAATATCAAGAAGCAAAAATTGATATTCCCAATCTTTATTATTTATTCAAAACAACCATTAATAAGTTCTACTCCATCAACAAATCCATTCCTATAATACTTTTCATTCCAATAGCAAATATAATCAAAAAAATTATCATCAAGTTGTTTTAACTGTTTTTCAACATACTTTTTATTCTGTTCTGGAACATTCTTCAAAATCCTTTCAGAAATCTCATCAAAATAGACGAAGTGCTTTTATCCTCAGCACTTAAAGTGCAGTACAAAGTCTCCTCTCTAAATTCTAACCAATCTTTCAAAATATCATTATTAATTTCTCTTAAATTATTCATAATCTAAATCCTCCTAAAAATTAAAATTTTTCATTTTCTAAAAGTATCCACAAGAGCCAAAGTTCTAAGAACAAACGTACCATACCCATTGGGTAAAAATTGGGTAAAATCTTCTCCAAAAATGTCCTAAAAAGACACAAATGTTCTACAAACTAAAACTCTTGTAAATACTGAAATACCAACAAAAACTCTAATTTTCACAAAATCACAAAAACCGGTCAAACCTCGCTCATAACCCGAAGGTATTAACAATTTGATAAGATATAATAATAAATGTTAAAAAAATATATATCTGACAATTTTCGACAACATATTTGCTTTTTAAAGTACTATAATAAAAAAGAAAACTAAAAATTAATATTATATAAAACAAATAATAGGAGAATCAATGAAAAATATTTGTCTAAAATGTGGAAAAACAAAAGAGGTAAATGAAAGTGGTTATTGCATAAATTGTTATAATAAAGTATTTAAACAAAGTAATAAAACTACATCTGAGCAAAGAAAAATTGCAACAATAAGAAATAGAATTATTGTAACTTCATTAATAATAGTAGTGGTACTGTTTTTAGTATTTTGTCAAGGAACAGTAAAAGATTTGGTTGATATTGCGATAGATGGCAGTTGGGATTTTTCTGAAGTTTCATTTAGAGTTTCAATACCAAGTTTTATACCTGTTACAGAAAATATTGCTTTAAATGAGGATAATATGGGAGAAACAGTAAAGAAATATGCAAGTAAGCATAAAAACAATGATGACTTATATTATTTTCTTGAGGCATATATAACGTACGGCGTTGCAAATGCATTTTCAGCGGCATTTAATGGTAATACAGATGAATTGTATGCTAATATTTATGGAAAAACAATAAAACAATTATCAGAAGAAGGAAGAAAACTAGCAAAAGAAAATAATATATCAATAGAAGAGATAAAAAAAGGAATAGAAAAACTTAATTTAGAGTTCTAATAAAAAACACTTACCATAAAGTAAGTGTTTTTATACATAGTATGTAGTTGGCTTAAATAATAAAACTATTATATCTATAGCCCATCCTATTCCAAATAATCCTAATGTAAATAAATACAATATTCCCATTCCAATCTTTTCTTCATAAAATTTGTGTCCACATACAGTGAATATGCATAATAATAGTGCAATCCATTTATTTTTAGGCTTTCTATAAGCGTAGCCATTCAAATTATTGTTAATATTGGAATTTGTGTTGGTGTTTGTATTATTTATTACAATATTAGGATTTTGTGAAGCAAGTTGTTCAACTTGTCTTCCACATTTATTGCATATTACTGCATCTTCTGGTATTTTTTCGCCACAATATTTACAGAATTTTGTTTTAATTTCAGTTGTCTCCACAATAAATTCTCCTTTCTATTCATATTATAAAAAGTATAACATTTTAATGTGTCGAAATTTGTAAAGATTTGTAGTAAAACCAAATTATTTTTTATATTTACTTATAATCTCATCTATGCTAAAATATTACCAGACAAAACAAAGGAGAAAAGAGATGGCAATAAAATACATAGAAAAATTTCCGACAGCAGATGAGTTCAATAGCCTTACAGAAGCGGTTGGATGGGGAACAAGAGATAGAAATGTAGTAGAAGAAGCATTTAAACATTCACTATATGCAATTAGTGCCTATGATGATGATAAATTTATTGGATTTGGAAGAATTCTTGGAGATAAAACTATATTTGTTCATATTCATAGTATAATGGTTTCGCCAGATTATCAGGGAAAACAAATAGGAACAGTGATAATTACAAAAATATTAGAGCAAATAGAAGAATATAGAAAAGTAAATCCATATATAAGAGCATATTTAGGTGCATCAAAGGGGAAAGAGGGCTTTTATGAAAAGTTTGGATTTGTATCAAGACCAAATGATGATTTAGGTCCAGGAATGGTTTTATATAAAAAAGATTAAAGGAGAAAAAATATGGGATTATTTATTAATAACAATGAAGATGAATTGCGTCCAGGAGATAAAGTAAAAATTAAAAGTAATGGACAAGAAGGAATAGTTATAAGTAAAAAAGCTAATTTATATACAGTATCAATTATTTCAGAAGGATTATTAGATTCATTTGAAGCAAATGAACTAGAAAAAGCATGGTAAAAAAATAACAAAAGAGGTAAATAATATGAATAACAAAACAATTATGCAATTTTTTGAATGGTATTTGCCAGCAGATTGCACGCTATGGGATAAATTAAGAAAAGAAGCAACTAACTTAAAAGATATAGGAATAACATCAGTATGGCTACCACCAGCATATAAAGCAGCAGGCGGAGTTGAAGATGCTGGATATGGAGTTTATGATTTATATGATTTAGGTGAATTTAATCAAAAAGGAACTGTACCAACAAAATACGGATTAAAAGATCAATACATAGAAGCAATTGAAGAACTTCATAAAAATGGTATAGAAGTATTGGCAGATATTGTTTTCAATCACAAAATGGGAGCAGATGAAACAGAAGATGTTATAGCAACAGAAGAACTAGGAAATGATAGAAATGTAGATATTTCGGAAAATATTAATATAAAAGCATGGACAAAATTTTATTTTCCAGGAAGAAATGGAAAATATTCAGATTTCTGTTGGAATTGGACACATTTTCATGGAATAGACTGGGATGAAAATACACAAAAAGCAGGAATATATAAATTCTATGGAAAACATTGGGACAATGATGTTGATAATGAAAATGGAAACTTTGATTATCTTATGGGAGCAGATGTAGATTTAAATAATGTTGATGTAGTAAATGAACTAATATCTTGGACTAGATGGTATATTGAAACATGTAATATAGATGGATTTAGACTAGATGCAGTAAAACATATTAGAGGAGATTTTTATAAAGACTGGCTAGAAGAAATAAGAAAGGAAAGCAACAAAGAAATATTTGCAGTAGGAGAATATTGGAGAAATGATGTAGGAAAATTAAAATCATATTTAGAAGATGTAAAAAACGAAATGAGTTTATTTGATGTTCCATTACATTATAATATGTATAATGCATCACATGGAGAAGGAAACTTTGATATGAAAACAATATTTGACAATACATTAGTAAAAGAAAATCCAAATCTAGCAGTTACATTCGTAGATAATCATGATACAGAACCAGGACAAGCATTAGAATCATATATTATGGATTGGTTTAAACCACTAGCATATTCATTAATACTATTAAGAAATACAGGTATCCCATGTGTGTTCTATGGAGATTATTATGGAATAAATCATGAAGGGAATAACCCACAGAAAGAAATAATAGATAAATTATTATATTTAAGAAACAATTATTGCTATGGTAAGCAAAATGATTATATGGATAACGAGAATGTGATAGGATGGACACTAGAAGGAGACCAAGAACACGAAAATTCAGGATTGGCAGTAATAATGTCAGATAGTATAGGCGGAACAAAAAATATGTATATTGGTGAGAAATTCAAAAATTGTCAAATGTACGATGCTTTAGGAAAAATAGAAGATATAATACAAGTAGATGGAAATGGAAATGCAGAATTTAGATGTAATGGAGGAAGTGTTTCTGTTTGGATAAAGAAATAGTATGTTTGCAATCTACATAAAGTGGTGTTATAATAAAAAGGTACATTATGTATAAACACCTTGTGAGGTCAGCACAAAATTATAAAAACAGCAAAAGAGGTGAAAAAAGTGAATAAGAAAGTAACGGATATTCCTAAAGATATCTTCTTTGCGCCAATTGGAATGGCAATGTTTTGGGTGAAAAATGCCGAAGCTGGAAATGATGTTAAATACAATGTTGTTTACAGTAGAGAAGATTCAAGAATTCTTGCTTCGTTTGAGAAAAAAGGACAAGATAATGTTCTTAATTTTAATGGAACGGCATATGACATTGAAAGCAATGAGCAAATAGAAGATTTCATTAGAGAAATTAAGAAAGTACTATAATGATTCACTTTTTATAAAAAGGTAGATTTTCTACCTTTTTTCTTTTAAAATAATTAAATATATGATATAAAATAACTATAGGAGAATAAACATGAATAATAAATTGTCAGAATTTCTAACGAATGAATTAATAAAACAATATGGTGAAGAAACATATAATAAAATCATTGAAGGTTATAATCAAAAAAGATTTACAACTTTAAGAGTAAATACTTTGAAAGCTAAAGTATCATATATTTGTAGTGCGTTGTCTGAAAACAACATTGAATACGAAAAAGTTAGTTGGAATAATGAAGCACTAATAATTAAAAATGCTAATGAAATAGATATAAAAGAATTGAAAATATATAAAAATGGAGAAATATATTTGCAAAGTTTATCATCAATGATGCCAGCTATAATATTAGAACCAAAAGAAAATGAAGATATATTAGACATGACAGCTGCACCAGGAGGAAAAACTACACAAATAGCATCACTTACAAATAACAAAGCAAATATAACAGCTTGTGAAATGAATAGTGTAAGAGCAGATAGATTGAAATATAATGTAGAAAAGCAGGGAGCAACCAGTGTTACTGTATTAAAAGAAGATAGTAGAAGATTAAATGATTATTTTTCGTTTGATAAAATATTGTTAGATGCACCATGTAGTGGAAGTGGAACAATATTATTAAATAATGAAAGAACTTATAAAAACTTTAGCGAAAATTTAGTTGAAAAAACCATAAAAAGTCAAAAAGATTTACTAAAAAAAGCAATAAAAATATTAAAGCCAGGACATGAGTTAGTATATTCTACATGTTCAATACTAAAACAAGAAAATGAAAATATTATAAAAGAAATTATAGAAAAAGGGCAAGCAGAGGTTATGCCTATAAATGAAGAAAAACTAAAAGATATTCCCAAATTGAAATCAAACATAGATGGAGCACTAACAGTATGCCCAAATGAATATTATGAAGGATTTTTTGTAGTGAAACTAAGAAAAAAGAGCTAAATTGAACAAAATAAAAAAATATGGTATAATATAGTAAATAATTTTTTGGAGGAATCACCATGAAAAAGACAACTAAAATCATAATTCGGACTATAGGAATAATCTTTGAGATACTTGCTGTGTTTATGGCATATAAAGGTATGCAAGATGATATAGTCAATGGTATTGAATTCGGAGTAGTTTTCTTTGCACTTGTAGGTCTTTATCTACTATTCGGAAAAGAAGAAAGCTTAAAAAGCTGGAATTTGTTTGAAGAAATTAAGAATGCTGAAGAAGATGAAGAATTCGAAGATTATTATGATTAAGTAAAAAGAGAGCGCATATGCCCAAATTTGGGAATGCGCTTATCTTTTTTTATATAATGGGAAAGTTATGAAACAATCCTATTATATAAAACTACGTTGCATAGAAAATTTATTTTATAACAATATTATAAATTTTATTTTTAACATAAATTTCTTTTACAATAGATTTACCGTCTAAATAATTTTTTACGGCTTCATGTGCTTTTTCCTTTATGACACTTTCATCGGTATCATAAGCAATTCTTAAAGTAGCTCTTAATTTTCCGTTTACTTGTATTGGTAAATTGTATTCATCCTCTTTACATTTTTCTTCATCAAATGTAGGCCAAGGTTCATAAGCTATAGAATTATTATGCCCTAAAATATTCCATAATTCTTCAGTAATATGTGGTGCAACAGGATTTAATAATTTTAAGAAACCTTCTACATATTCTTTTGGAACAACATCTTCTTTATTAGCAGTATTGATAAATATCATCATCTGACTAATAGCAGTATTAAAATTCATTGTTTCAAAATCATTTGTAACTTTTTTTACAGTATAGTTATAAACTTTTTCTAAATTATTGTTTGCTTCATCTTTAACTTTATCAGATTCAGCTATTAATCTCCAAACTCTATCTAAGAATTTTTTAGAACCATCTATTCCATTTGGATCCCAAGGTTTTGCACTTTCAATAGGGCCCATAAACATTTCATATACTCTTAAAGCATCTGCACCATACTCTTTTACCATATCATCAGGGTTAATTACATTACCCTTTGATTTAGACATTTTTTCACCATTAGGCCCTAAAATCATTCCTTGGTGGCGAAGTTTTGCAAATGGTTCCTTTACAGGGACTAATCCTTTATTGTATAAATAATTATTCCAAAATCTTGAATATAATAAGTGACCAACAGCATGTTCAGGTCCACCAACATATAAATCAACTGGTAACCAATGCTCTAATAGCTCTTTGTTAGCAAACTCATTATTATTGTTAGGATCAATATATCTTAAAAAATACCAACTTGATGCTGCACTACCAGGCATAGTACTAGTTTCTCTTTTTCCATGTTTACCATTAATTGTTACATTAACCCAATCAGTAGCTTTTTCTAATGGAGAAGATCCATTCTTTGATGGACTATAATCTTCAAGATTAGGTAAAATCAAAGGTAAATCTTTATCATCTAAAACAATCATATCATCATCAAAGTGAACAATAGGTATAGGTTCACCCCAATAACGTTGTCTTGCAAAGATCCATTCTCTTAATTTATAATTAATTTTCTTTTCACCAATACCATTTTCAACAAGCCAATCGATCATTTTATTAATAGCATCTTCTTTTCCTAGGCCATTTAAAAAATCAGAATTTATATGAATTCCATCACCTGTAAAAGCTTCGTTTTCAATGTCACCACCTTCAAGTACAGGAATGATATCTAATCCGAATTTTTTAGCAAAAGAATAATCTCTTTCATCGTGTGCAGGAACAGCCATAATAGCGCCTGTACCGTAAGAAGCTAAAACATAATCTGAAATCCAAATTGGAATTTCTTTTCCATTAACAGGGTTAATAGCATAAGCACCAGTAAAAACACCGGTTTTTTCTTTATTTAAATCGGTTCTTTCTAAATCAGATTTAGATGCACAAGTTTTTTTGTATTCAGAAACCGTTGCCTTGCAATCAGGAGTAGTAATAATATCTATAAATTCATGCTCTGGAGCTAAAACACAGTATGTAGCACCAAATAGAGTATCAGCTCTAGTAGTAAATACTGTAAAAACTAAATCATGCTTAGCTACTTTAAAATTTACATGGGCTCCTACAGATTTTCCAATCCAATTTCTTTGAATTTCTTTTGTTGAATCAGGCCAGTCTATATCATCTAAGCCAGATAATAGAGTTTCTGCATATTTAGGAATATCTAATACCCATTGTTTCATGTTTTTACGAACAACAGGAAATCCACCTCTTTCGCTTTTTCCATCAATTACTTCATCATTAGCAAGAACAGTACCTAATTCTTCACACCAATTAACAGGCATATCTACAAGTTTTGCTAATCCATCGTTATATAATTGTTTAAAAATCCATTGTGTCCATTTGTAATATGATGGGTCACAAGTAGAAATTTCTCTATCCCAATCAAAAGAAAATCCCAACATTTTTAATTGTCGTTTGAAAGTTTCAATATTAGCTTTTGTAAAAACTGCTGGATGATTTCCAGTTTTAATTGCATATTGTTCAGCAGGAAGACCAAATGCATCCCATCCCATTGGATGTAAAACATTATATCCTTGCATTCTTCTTAATCTAGACATTATATCTGTTGCAGTATATCCTTCAGGATGACCAACATGTAGACCTTGTCCAGATGGATAAGGAAACATATCTAAAGCATAAAATTTAGGTTTAGAAAAGTCCCATACATCAGTTTTAAAAATTTTGTTATCATCCCAATATTTTTGCCATTTTTTTTCTATTTCTTGAAAATCATAAGCCATAAAAATCAATCCTTCTCTTATTAAATTATAATATCGATATTATATAACAAAAAACAAATAAAAACAAGAGCTAAATTAGCGGAAATAAGCGTTACAAAGAAAGAAATGTTACAAAAAAAGAACAAATACATTACAAATCAATTACAACATGATAAAATTAAATAAAATATAGTATAATACGAATGAAAAAATTTGAACTAAAGTTGAAAATTTATAAAAAACGGACTAAAGGGAAGATAATATGAAACTATTGATAACTGAAAAGCCATCTGTTGCGATGGAATTTTCAAAAGCATTAAAACAAAATACAGTTAGAAAAAATGGATATTTAGAATCAAAAGATTGGATTATAACATGGTGTGTAGGACATTTGGTTACAATGTCTTATCCAGAAGCTTATGATGAAAAGCTTAAATTTTGGAGATTAGACACATTACCATTTTTACCAGAAGAATATAAGTATGAAATTATACCAGCAGTAAAAAATCAATTCGAGATAGTACAAAGTCTTCTTCAAAGGGAAGATGTTGAAGAAATTTACAATGCAGGAGACTCTGGAAGAGAAGGAGAATACATACAAAGATTAGTGTTTATGATGGCACATCCTAACCCAAAAGCTAAAATGAAGAGAGTTTGGATAGATTCTCAAACAGAAGAAGAGATTTTAAGAGGTATAAAAGAAGCAAAAGATATGTCAGAGTATGATAGTTTATCAGACTCTGCATATTTACGTGCAAAAGAAGATTACCTAATAGGAATAAATTTTTCAAGATTACTATCAATAATATATGGAAGAAGATTAGCAAAAGAAATAAATGAGGATAAAGTTTCTATTTCAGTTGGAAGGGTAATGACATGTGTTTTAGGAATGGTAGTAATAAGAGAAAGAGAAATTAGAAACTTTGTAAAAACAAAATATTATAAGCTAATCGGAAAATTTGGAAACGAAGAGTCTGAATTTGATGCTGAATGGAAAGTAAATGAAAACTCTAAGATGTATAATTCACCTAAATTATATAATGATAGTGGATTTAAAAAATTAGAAGACTTGAAAGTATTTATAAATGAATTAAAAGATAAAGAAGCAATAATAACAGAAGTAAAAAAACAAAAGCAAAAAGAAAATCCGCCACTATTATTTAACTTAGCAGAAATACAAAATGAATGTACAAAACAATTTAAAATTAAGCCAGATGAAACACTAGAAATAATACAAAATTTGTATGAAAAAAAATTAGTAACATATCCAAGAACAGATGCAAGGGTATTATCAACAGCAGTAGCAAAAGTGATAACGAAAAACTTAAATGGAATATCAAAAGGTTTTAAAGATGAAGAAGTTCAAGGATATATAAATAAAATGGTAGAAGAAAAATATTCTACTAATTTAGTAAAAACAAAGTATGTAAATGATTCAAAAATAACAGACCACTATGCAATAATTCCAACAGGACAAGGCTATGAAAATTATGATGCACTTCCAGAGCTTCATAAAAGGGTATATAAAATAATAGTAAAAAGATTCTTAAGTATATTCTATCCAGCGGCAGAATATAGCAAAATAAATGTAACAGTAAAAGTGGATGAAGAAACTTTCTATGCTAATGGAAAAGTATGTATAAAAAGAGGATATTTAGACATATTGAAACCTAAAAATGAAACAGAAGAATCTGATGCATCAAAAGAAAATGATAGTAATTTAGATATACTTTCTACATTAAAAAAAGGAGAAAAGGTATTAATAAATAATTTCGAAACAAAAGATGCTGAAACATCACCACCAACTAGATATAATTCTGGAACAATGATACTAGCAATGGAAAATGCAGGAAAATTGATAGAAGATGAAGAACTAAGAGAACAAATAAAAGGTGCAGGAATAGGAACAAGTGCTACAAGGGCAGAAATTATAAAAAAACTAGAAAGAATAAAATACATAAATATAAACAATAAAACACAAATAATTACTCCAACAGAAAAAGGAGAGAAAATATTTGATATTGTATATTCATCAATGCCCGACATGTTAAATCCAAAATTAACAGCAAGTTGGGAAAAAGGATTAGATATGGTGGCGAAAAAAGAAATAAAATCAGATGAATTTATGAAAAAACTAGAAAATTATATACATTCTAAAATAGATAAATTAGTTGTGAAAATGTAAAAGATTGCAAGAAATTCTTGCAATCTTTTTTTGGTTAAAATAACCGATTACGGGCAGGTTGCTTACGCAGTGGAATGGAGATGTTATATTGGAAATTATAGAAAACATGCTCCTTATTACCCAAAGATTTAACCTCCCATCCTTCTGGTAAGACTAATGTATCAAAATCTTTAGATGTATCGAAACGAATAATTTCAAGATCCTGATTCATTACAGCTGTTAAAAAAGACAGATTTGAATACAAAATGTCCTCCTTGAATTTAGCTAATTCCTGCCTTTTCTCCTCTGACAAAGTCATTTAGATACCCTTTCCGCCCATTTTGGACTTGACAGCAAGTGCTGCCCGTTTAAATAATAAACTTATGCATAGTGCATTATCTTATTATAGCATATTGAAAAGCAAAAATCAAATCACATAAAAGCACTAGATAAATATAATATATTAGGTGATGTTATGTTAAAAGCAATAAAAGAATTGTACTTGGATGCAAAAAATATAAGTGAAAAAGACCCGGCAAGTAGAAATGTTTTATATGTAATATTATTATATCCTGGATTTCATGCCTTGTTATTATATAGAATAGCGCATTTTTTAAATAATTTAGAACTAAAATTTATAGCAAGACTGATTTCACAACTTGCAAGATTTTTAACAGGAATAGAAATACATCCAGGGGCAGTAATAGGTAAAAGATTATTTATAGACCATGGGATGGGGATAGTAATAGGCGAAACAACAACAATAGGCAATAATTGCACAATATATCATGGAGTAACTCTAGGAGGAACAGGAAAGGACAAATATAAAAGACACCCAGACTTAGGAAATAATGTAATAGTAGGATGTGGAGCAAAGGTACTAGGACCAATAAAAGTAGGAGATAATGTAAAAATAGGTGCAAACTCAGTAGTGCTAAAAGAAGTACCAAAAAACTCAACAGTAGTAGGAATACCAGGTAAAGTAGTATAAAAAATA
The DNA here is from genome assembly GCA_905198755.1 of uncultured Clostridiaceae bacterium. Classification (GTDB taxonomy): domain Bacteria; phylum Bacillota; class Clostridia; order TANB77; family CAG-508; genus HGM13634. The sequence goes on along the minus strand of CAJKDR010000006.1, from coordinate 7,415 downwards.
AATTCACCTTTTACGTAAATGTAACATAATATATAACAAGTTACATACGAAAGGTGGATTTTTTATGAAAAAATATATTATAGAGGGTGGTAAAAAACTAGAAGGTACAACATATGTTTCTGGTTCTAAAAATGCTTCATTACCAATCATTGCTGCTACATTATTAAATGGTGGAATAAATAAGTTATATAATGTTCCTAATATACATGATACAAAAATGATGTATAAAATTTTAGAAATTTTAGGTTGTAAAATCAAGAAGAATAATGGTAAAATAATAATTGATTCTAGACACTTAAATAATTCAGAAATACCAGAGGAATTAATGCAAGAAATGAGATCTTCTGTTATTATAGTCGGAGCTCTAATTGCAAGAAGGAAAGAAGCAATATTCACATATCCAGGTGGATGCGATATTGGTTCTAGACCTATAGATTTACATATTAAAGCATTTGGAAAATTAGGGATAAATGTAAAAGAAGAATATGGATATATAAAATGTAGTGCAAATGAAATAGTAGGAGCCGATATTGGATTGGATTTTCCAAGCGTAGGTGCTACAGAAAACATTATGTTGGCTAGTATATTTGCAAAAGGAACTACAAGGATTATAAATGCGGCAATGGAACCAGAGATAGTAGATTTACAAAATGCATTAAATAGCATGGGAGCAAAAATAAGTGGAGCAGGAACAAATAATATTATTATAAAAGGTGTAGAAAAATTAAAAGATTTGAGTTATAATATAATTCCTGACAGAATTGAGGCTGGAACATTATTGTGTGCAGCAGCAATTACGGGAGGAAATATAAAATTAACAAAAGTAGTACCAGAACATATACAAACTTTAACAAACAAGTTAGAAGAAATGGGTTGCATTTTAGATATACAAAAAAATCAAATAAGTCTAAAAGCACCAAAAAGATTAAAACCAGTAGATATAAAAACACTCCCATATCCAGGATTTCCAACAGATATGCAATCAATATTAGCAACGACATTAAGCATAGCAAAAGGAACATCAATAGTTGTTGAAAACATATTTGAAAACAGATATAAATATGCAACAGAGTTAAATAAAATGGGAGCAAAAATAACGATAGAAGGTAAAACAGCAATAATAAAAGGTGTTAGAAGGTTAAATAAGGCAAATGTGAAAGCTACAGATTTAAGAGGAGGAGCAGCACTAGTTTTAGCAGGATTAAATGCAAAAGGAAGGACAACAATAGAAAATATAGAATATGTATTAAGAGGGTACGAAAATTTAGATAAAAAATTAAGCTCATTGGGAGCAAATATACATGTAGAAGACAGGTAAAATACATTTTAAGAAGGGAATGTAGATTATGGCTGGAGTTAAAAGAAAACCAAAAAATACAAAAACTAAAAAACAAAGAGAAGAAAAATATAATGATGAAAATGAAATAATTATAGGAGTTACAACAAAGCCTAAAGAAGTACGAGTAGATAAAAAAAGATCTACTCGTACAAAATCAGCAAACAATAAAAAAACAGCAAATAATAGAAATAGGACAAGCAATAATAAAAAAAGTAAAAACAGAAAAAAAGAAATAAATACCCAATATGTAAAAAATAAACATATAACAAAAGAAGAAGAAATAAAAAGAGTAAACAGAAAAAAAGTATTTATAAGTTTGTTCGTATTACTAATTATAGTAATCGCAGGAATAATATATTTTTTAACGACACCAATGTTTAATATAACAAATATTGAAGTAACAGGAAATGAAAAAAATTCAGTAGATACATATGTTAGCCTCACAAAAATTGAATTAAACTCAACAAATATATTTGAGATAACAAAAAATAAAATAACTAAAAACATAAAAGAAAATCCATATGTTGAATCTGTTCAAATAAAAAGAAAATTACCTAGCACATTAGAAATAAATGTTACAGAAAGAAAAGTTAGTTATCAAGCAGAATACAATGATAATTATATATATTTGGACAAACAAGGATATGTACTAGAATTAAATGAAAAGAAAAAAGATACAATAATAATTGAAGGATTAGAAACTACAAAAGGAGCTATTACAGAAGGTCAAAGATTAAATAACGAAGATTTATTTAAGTTAGATACAGTATTAAAATTGGTTAACTGCTGTAAATATAATAGTATACAAAATGAAATAACAAGTATTAATGTTTCAGATACTAATAATTATGCAATAAAATTTGATAATGGAGAAAAAACAGCATACATAGGAAATAATACAAAATTAAATGAAAAAGTCCTAAGTTTAAAACAGGTTTTAGAAAAAGAAGTAGGAAACAAAGGAGAAATTTTTGTAGATGAAAATGCTCTAGAAAGAAATAGAGTTTATTTTAAACAAAGCTAAGAAAGGAAGTTGGGCTATGAATAAAAAAGTTGTCTCAGCAACATTGGGAATAATGTGTTTAATATTAACATTAGCAATAATAGTTCAATATAAAACTGTAAAAGATGCTAACAAAATAGCAGGTGCTAGTGGAATAAATAGTGAACTAAAATCAGAAGTGTTAATATGGAAAGAAAAATATGATGAAGCATATAAAAAATTAGAAACTTCTGAAAAAGAACTAGAAAAACAAAGAGAAGAAGCAAGTAAAAAAGATACAACATCATCAGAATCAGAAAGAGCACTTAAACTAGCCAATGCAGTTATAGGAACAACAGATGTACAAGGAAAGGGAATTGTACTAACAGTAGCAGATAATAAAAATGTTACAAGTGAGTCAATAAGTGCACTAGATAGCATAAGCAATTATTTAATACATGACAGTGATTTATTAACATTAATAAATGAATTAAAAAATGCAGGAGCAGAAGCAATATCAATAAATGATGAAAGAATAACAAATTCTACATCAATAACATGTGATGGAAATGTTGTACTAGTAAATGGAAACAAAATAAGTTCACCATTTGTAATAAAAGCAATAGGTTCACAAGAAGCTTTGCTCGGAGCAATAAAAAGACCAGGAGGTTTCTTAGAAGAGTTAGAACAATATGGATTAGTATCAAGTGTAAAAAAACAAAGTAAGATAACAATAAATAAATATAGTGGAATAATAGACTATAAATATATAAGAAAATAATAAAACTGATTATAATAGGAGGAAAACATGAAAAAAGAAAAAGTTATTATAGCAGTAACAATAGGCTTAATGAGTTTTGTTCTTGTATGTGTAATGTTTATGCAGTTTAAGGTTGTAAATGAAACAGATATAGCAGAAATAGAATCAATGAGAGAAGATGAATTGCAATCAGCATTATCGGAATGGAAAGAAAAATATGAAGAAACACAGTCTAAACTGGAAGAAACGCAATCTAAAATTAATGATTATAAAGAAAAATCAGAAAGCAATGAAGAAACAAGTAAACTAGTAGAAAAAGAATTATCAGAGGCAAATATTATATTAGGTAAAACAGATGTAACAGGAGATGGAGTACAGGTTACACTTACAGATAATAATGAAAAAGCTTATGAAGCAAAAGATTTAGTTAATCTAATAAATGAATTAAGAGCAGCAGGAGCAGAAGCAATATCAATAAATGGTGAAAGAGTAATAAACTTAACAGATATTGTAGATATATCAAGTAGATATATTTTAGTAAATAGTAATAAGATATCATCACCATATACAATACTAGCAATTGGTGACGAAAATTATCTAAAAAGTGCATTAAATGTAAAAAATGGATATGTAGACTCTAAACAAAAAGAGGGTTATACAATATCAGTAGAAAGCAAAACTAATATAAAGATAAATAAATATTCAAGAGAAATAAATCTAAAATATATTGATTTATAATAAAGGAGGAATAACAATGATAATATTAGCAATCTGTGTAGGATGTATAATAGGGGCAATAATAGGAATAAACATTCCAATGATTCCATACACATATTCATCATATTTAGCAATATCAATAGTTGCTGCATTAGATTCTGTATTTGGAGGAATAACATCAACACTAAATAAGAAATTTGATTTTAAAATATTTGTATCAGGATTCTTCGGAAATGCAATTTTATCAATTTTACTTACATATTTAGGCGAGAAGTTAAATGTAGACATATATTTAGCAGCGATAGTTGTTTTTGTGGGAAGAATGTTTAATAACTTAGGGTCTATAAGAAGATATTACATAGAAAAATGGACAAGTAAAAAAGAGAAAAAAGGCGAAAAAGCTACAGACTAAAAAAGAATAAAAGGTTTATTACAACAATATTGCAAAAATGTTACAAAAATATTACAAATTCTCTTGACTTTTGATAAAAAATATAATATTCTTAAAGGCGAAAAAATATATAATAAAAAAATGGAGGAGTTAAGCTTGGCAATAGGAGATATAATTGTCGGCATAGATATTGGAACTTCTAAGATTACAACTGTTGTTGGAGAAGTAAACAACTTTAACCAAATAGAAACAGTATGTATGAGCAAATGGAAATGTAGTGGAATAAAAAAAGGCAAAATAATAAACGAAAATGATGTTGCAATGTCAATAGCCAAAACAATTAATGATGCTGAAGAAGAAGCTAATTTGAGAATAAATTCTGCATATGTGACAATACCAGGAAAATATGTAACAATTGTTCAAAATAGCGTAATGAAAGAAATAAAAGATAAATTTTCAGGAATATCTTTAAAAGATGTAAACTCAGCAATGATGTTGGTTAAAGATATAGAGTTACCAGACAACAAAACTATAATTGATATAGTACCAGAACAATTTATCTTAGAAGATGGAAAAGTAGTAAGCGATCCGATAGGATGCTTAAGTTCTAACTTTACAGTAAATGCTGAAATAATTTTAGCAGATAAAGACTATGTAAAACAATTACATCAAATATTTAAAAAAGTAGATTTAGAAATGGATGGAATAATACCAGTAGCATTAGCAGAAAGAAACTTTATTCTAGATTCAAATGAATTAAATGATAATGTAATGTTACTAGATATTGGAGCAGGAAACACAGAAATAGGAATATTCGATGGTAACAAATTTGTGTATACTAATACAATACCACTAGGAGGAGATAGTATAACAAATGATATAGCAGTCGTATTAGATATTTCTAAAGAAGAAGCAGAAAAACTAAAAAAACAATATGGACTAGCTCTAAAATCATTTATAGATAATGATAATGACATCATTCTTAATACTTGCAATGGACTAAGTAAAACTAGAACAATAAAAAGTTCAGAATTAATTGAAGTAATAGAAGCAAGAATTGAGGAGATTTTTTCATTAATAAATAAAGATATAACATCACAAGCAAACAAATCAAAAATAAATAATGTAATTCTAACAGGACAAGGAATAACAAATATAAATAAAAGTGATGTGGCTGGAAAAATAGCACTAAATATACCAGTAAAGATGTCAACAGGAAGATTGATAAGTACTATAAAACCAAGCTATAGAACAGCGTATGCTCTAGTAAGATATATAGCTGCTAGACCATTTGCAAAATCAGTTTCAAGTAGTATAGATACAGCAATGGAAGATAATTTCTTTAAAGTATTACTTGACAGAATAAAAGAGTTCTTTTATTCTTAAAAAAGTTTTAAATTTTAAATAAATAAATTTAGGAGGAAAGAATATGTACGAATACGATGAAGTTGAAAACAAACCAGTTGGAGATGGAGCTGCTACTATAAAAGTAATTGGTGTTGGTGGAGCAGGAAACAACGCTGTTAATAGAATGATAGAAGCAGGAATAAAAGGAGTAGAGTTTATAGCAGTTAATACAGATAGACAACAATTACAACAATCAAAAGCTGCTACAAAAATTCAAATAGGAGAAAAAATAACAAGAGGATTAGGAGCAGGTGCAAATCCAGATATAGGAGCACAAGCAGCAGAAGAAAGCAAAGCAGAAATAGGAGAAGCACTAAGAGGAGCTGATATGGTCTTTGTTACAGCCGGAATGGGTGGAGGAACAGGAACAGGTGCAGCAGCAGTTGTTGCAGGAGCAGCAAAAGAATTAGGAATATTAACAATAGCAGTTGTTACAAAACCATTTACATTCGAAGGTAAAAAAAGATTAGCTCAAGCAGAACGCGGAGTAGAAAGCTTAAAAGGAAAAGTAGATTCATTAGTAGTAATACCAAATGATAAATTACTACAAATAATTGATAGAAAAACATCAATAGTAGAAGCATTTAAAATGGCAGATGATGTTTTAAGACAAGGTGTACAAGGTATATCAGATTTGATTTCAATAGAAGGTTTAGTAAACTTAGACTTTGCAGATGTTAAAACAATAATGCTAAATAGAGGAATGGCACACATGGGAATTGGTAGAGCATCTGGAGAAAATAGAGCAGAAGATGCTGCAAAACAAGCAATTCAAAGTCCATTACTAGAAACATCAATAGAAGGAGCTAGAGGAGTAATAATAAACATTACAGGTGGAAGTGATTTAGGATTACAAGAAATCAATACAGCTGCAGAATTAGTTCAACGCAGTGTAGACCCAGAAGCAAACATTATCTGGGGATCTGTAATAGATGAATCATTAGGAGATGAAATCGTAATAACAGTTATAGCAACTGGATTTGATGATGTAGATCAACCTCTAACAAGTATAGGAGTAGAAAACTTAGTATCAAAAGCTTGGGATAAAAAAGTAAATTCAATACCATCTTCATCAGAAAGCAATAATTCTTCATCAGACTTAGATATACCATCTTTCCTAAGAAATAAAAAGAAATAAGATAATTAATATCAAAATACATACAAATAAAAAAGAAATAATCTAAAATTGTAGATTATTTCTTTTTTTCTACCCTAAAAAGTGACAGACTTTTAATTTAAAAGAAACTATAATTGAAACATAGATAAAATGAAGAAGGAAAAATAATTAATAAAAATAATTAAAACTCTTCAGCTTTTGATGGGAGGTGGTGTATGACATTTTATATAGATGTAATATTTTTAGAAAATATTATCATGAACTATATAATATTATTTGCAACAGGACTAATAATAAAAATAAAAGTAAATCATACAAGGTTGATAATATCTAGTTTAATTGGAACAGTATATGCAATAATGTCATATATCTCAAAAATAAATGTGTATACAAATCAATTAGTAAAGTTATTATTATCTGTAGCTATGATTTATATAGCATACAATCCAGATAACTTGAAAAAACTATTCAAAGATGGAGTGATATTTTATCTTACATCTTTTTGTTTTGGAGGATCGGCATATTATCTACTATATTATATTAGTCCGCAACAAATAAAAAATATAGGAAGAACTCTAACAGGATCATATCCTGTAAAAATAGCAATCTTAGGAGGAATATTAGGTTTCTTTTTAATCAATATTGCATTCAAAATAATAAAAAATAAATCTTTCACTAAAAAATTTAAGCACTCACAATTCT
>CAJKDR010000005.1 GCA_905198755.1 uncultured Clostridiaceae bacterium | reverse complement strand
TTTATAAGATATTGTTATTCAGTGCTATAGTTGATAGTTGTAATGGGATTGGATTTCCTTTATTTGCATTTAGTTATTTCTAAAATGTTAGGAATGTTTTAGGGAAATCAAAGAGGTTTTTGATTGCAACACTTGTTGGTCTTTATTAACTTTAATTTACGAATCATCTTTACCATGTTTTTTTTGTGGCATATTTATTTTTGCACTTAATTTTTAATTTATATTGATACTAATTTTCATATTCTACACTCATTAGGCATAGCCCCTGTGGTGGCAAAGTTTTTCCAGCTCTTTGCCTATCTTTTGATTCTATTATTCCTGCTATTTCTGTTGGTTTTATTTTTCCTATTCCAACTTCAAGTAATGTTCCTGCTATTATTCTCACCATATTATATAAAAATCCATTTCCTGTAATATATATTTCTACTAAATCCCCATTTCTTTTTACACTTGCAGAATATATTGTTCTCACTGAACTTTTTGAACTTGTTCCACTTGCTTTAAATCCTTTGAAATCATGTTCTCCCACAAAATATTTAATTGCTTCATCCATTTGTTTTTCGTTTAGTTTTTCTGGATAATTATACTGCATATTTCTATATATTGCTGTTCCATTTTTTGAATTGTTTATTGTATATCTGTATGTTTTCTTTTTGCAATTGTATCTACTATGAAATCTTTCTTCTACTTCTTGTGCGTCTATTACTCTTATGCTTCTTTTTAATTTCGTATTTAAAGCTATTGGAAATTTTTCTACTGGAATATTTGAATTTGTTTTAAAATTTGCAACTTGTGCAAGAGCATGCACTCCAGCATCTGTTCTGCCTGATGCTATCAAATCAACTTCTTCTCCTGTTATATCTTTTATTGCTCTTTCTATTTCTCCCTGTATGTTTAACTTTTGAGGTTGTTTTTGCCATCCATTAAAGTCTTTTCCATCATATTCTATTGTTAGTTTTATGTTTCGCATAAAATTTCTCCTTATGACAATAAATTGTAATTTGTATAATAAATTACAATTTATTTTTATTGATATCTTTATTTTCAGAAACATTTTTCTTAAATTTTATATTTTTAATTTTTTCTACTATTGTTTTTTTATCGTTTTCTTTGAATCTTTTTGTTATTATATTGCTTATCAATATTTTCTTTAGTGCTTCTTCTTTTAGGTCTGCTATTAATGTTCCTTCTTTTGCTATTGATATTCTTCCTGTTTCTTCTGATACTACAACAACTATCGCATCAGATTCTTTACTCATTCCTAATGCAGCTCTGTGTCTTGTTCCTAACTCTCTTGCTATATCTTCATCAGATGCTAATGGTAACATACACGCTGCTGCTGATATTTTATTATCACTTATTACAACTGCGCCATCATGTAATGGTGTATTTGGTGTAAATATATTTACCAAAATTTGTGGTGATATTTCTGAGTTTAATGCTACTCCCGTCGCTATAATTTCTTTTAATTTTATATCTCTTTCTATTACAATCAAAGCACCTATTTTCTTTTTAGATAATTCTGTAGCAGCAAGTACAACTTTATATATGTCTTCTTTTGTTTTAGATATAATATCTTTATCTAATCCGAAATATTTTGTTATTTTATTTGATGCTCCTAATTGTTCTAATGCTCTTCTTAATTCTGGTTGGAATAGCACTATTAACAAGATAACACCATATGTCATTATTGTTGTTAGTATATAATTTAATATTTTCAAATTAAATATTGAACTTAGCCAAGTTATAATAATCAAGAATAATATTCCTTTAACTAGTTGCATGGCTCTTGAACCTTTTAGTATCTTTACCACTTTTATTATTAAAAATAGCACTATTACAATATCTATAATTAATGTAATTATATTCCATGGATTATCTAGGTAATTGATAATTGACCCATTCCAAAAATCTTGTAATTTCATCATTGGATTTATATTCATAAGTTAATTTTTCCTTTCTTTTTATACAATTTTCAAAAAATAGTATAAGAAACTCGCTCCAATTCCCAGTATCATTAGCAATGCCATTATTAATGCAATTATCCTTGTTGCAAGTTGCATTTTATCAACTTTTTTCTTGTTTGCTTTTCTTTCTTGTTTAGCTATTTTTTTCTCTTCTTTACTTAACTTTTTTTCTTCTTTCATATGTTTATTCCCTCATTTCTAGTTTATAAAGTTATATCATATTTATCCCTTTTTTTCAACATTAAGTATCAATAATATTCATTTTTTCATATTATATATTAAGCATATATGCTTATAACTCTTTAATGAAAGGATATGTTTTTATGGATTTTGAAAATAAATGTTGCCCAATAATTGATATTGATGGACATCTTGAGGCAGGAAAACAGTTCGACTTAGATATAGTTATGCCAGAAGACGATAGAGCTGTTGTTTACGGAGTTGTAAAAGATTGCTATAAAGATCCTATAAAAGATGCTGTTGTAAAATTAATAGAAGTAGATTACAAATGTGGTAAAGAAGAAAGAAAACCTGTTTCTCATACTTTCACAGATTGCGATGGAGAATTCGTTTTTGGACCACTTTGCCCTGACAGAAAATATGAAATACAAATATGGGTAAATAGAGTAAAACATGTAAAAGTTTGTGCTAAATGTCATCATGATGGAAAATGTTTAAAAGGTGTAGATATGAAAGAATGCGATTGCTTTTTAAATGATAAAAAAGATTGTATGCCTAAAAAAGATGATGACTGTTTCAAGAAACCTGAAATTTGCAAATAATAAGTAAAATAACCAAAAGTGTTAATACACTTTTGGTTATTTTTATTTTATAAATTCTTTATCTTCTTCTACTTCTTTAACATTTGCTTGTTTTCTATTATTTTCTGGATTTATTGGTTTAGGAGGAGCTGGATTTGCTGATGTTTTATAATCAATTGAATCTATTGATATTTCTATTATTCCTCCAGCAAATAAATTTCTATCTGCATTAATTTTTAATTTTTTCATTGCTTCTTCTAATTTTTGTTTTCTTATATTTTCTTGTTCTTCAAGCCCTTTTTTCATATCTTCTTCTGTGAAATTTATTCTTAATTCGACTTTTTCTTCTATTGTTTCGTATATTTTTTCAAAATCTTCTTCTGAAATCATATTTCTTAATTCTTCAATTGTATAAACTTGTGTTCCCATATTCATCACTCCTAAAAAGATTATAACACAAATTTATTTTGTTTACAAATTTTACTACATTATCCCCATCTTTCTTACTAATTGTTTTCCCTTTTTCATTATTTTTTTCTTTCCAGTATTATTATCTGCATACATCATTAAAACCCCTGCAGTTATTATTCCTCCCATAAGCATTCCTTTTGCAAATTTCATTTCTATTCCTCCTTTTACAATATTTTTATACTAATGAAACATCATTTCATTCTTTGATTTTATCCTTTCCATTTTTATAAAATATATACTCTTTAATTAACAGATATATTTCATGAATTGCTATTATTGCGAGGAAAATCCCAAACATTTTTTTAAGTACTGTAACATTTATTTTTTGTGCAATTAAAGCACCTATTATTGTGCCAATTATTCCCCAAAATATTATTTGTTTAGCAAGTTTAATATTAATATTTTTTTGTTTCATGTTTATATATATTGCTGCTATTGATGTTGGAATAAAGAATATTAAATTCGTTGCTTGTGCTGTTTTTTGATTTATTTCTAAAAAAATTGACAAGCATAATATTAAAATAGTTCCTCCCCCCATACCAGTGCCACTTACTATTCCAGAAATAAATCCAATTAACGTTTCTAACATTATAGTTGTTCTCCTTTTATTATAATTTACATATTAACCTCCATGATAATTGCATTAAACAATCATTCTGTATGATGCATAAATTAAAAATGCTGTGAATGCAATTTTTAAATACTTAGTTGGTAATTTGTTTAATAGTTTTGCTCCTACAATGCCTCCTGCTATTCCTCCTATTGCACATAGCATTCCTATTTTCCAATCTATATAGTGATTTTTATAATAAAATATTCCACTCACTACCACCAACGGTAATATGCACGCTACAGATGTAGCTCTTGCTTCCACATCTTTCATTTTTAATATGTGCATAAAGGCTGGAACTAATATCATTCCTCCACCTGTTGCAAACAGCCCACTCACTATTCCTGCTAAAATTCCTATACATATTTTTTTCCAATTATCAAAAAAAACTCTAAACATATTTATAGTTTTAGAGTTTTTTTATTTTTTATTCTATATTTTCATCTTTTATATAGTATTTGGTTCCTAGCATTTTGTCTGGTAAGTATTGTTGTTCTACTACATGTCCTGGATAATCATGTGGATACTTATATCCTTCATGATATCCTAATGTTTCCATTCCTTCTATTGGTGCATTTCTTATGTGCATTGGAACTTCACCTGTATCTTTTGTCTTTACATCTTCCAATGCTTTATTTATTGCTAAATATGATGCATTGGATTTTTTTGATGTTGCTACATATATAGCAGCTTCCGATAAAATTATTCTTGCTTCTGGCATTCCTACCAAGTGTACTGCTTGCATTGCAGAGTTGGCCACAATTAGTGCATTAGGATTTGCCATTCCCACATCTTCTGATGCTGCTATTACTATTCTCCTTGCTAAGAACATTGGGTCTTCCCCTGCATCTAGTGCTCTAGCAAGATAAAAAACTGTTGCATCTGGGTCACTTCCCCTCATTGATTTTATAAATGCACTTATATTATCATAGTGACTTTCTCCATCTTTATCAAATATTGCCTTTTTTCTTTGCATACTTTCTGCTGCTATTTCATTTGTAATTTTTATTTTGCCATTTCTATCCATATTTGTTGTTAGTACTGCAATTTCTAGTCCATTTAGTGCTGTTCTTACATCCCCTGATGATATTTCTGCTATTTTAGATAATGTTTCTTCACTTATCTCTATATTATATTCTCCTAAGCCATCTTTTCTTTCTAATGACATTTTTAATACCTTTAATATATCTTCTTTTTTTAAAGGTTCTAGCTTAAATACCATTGACCTAGATATAAGAGCTTTGTTTACTTCAAAATATGGATTTTCTGTTGTTGCTCCTATTAGAATTACTGTTCCATTTTCTACAAATGGTAGCAAAGCATCTTGTTGCAGTTTATTAAATCTATGTATTTCGTCTATAAATAATATACATTTTCCTGTTGGATTTAAAAAAGGATTTTTAGCTTCTTCTATAACTTTTTTTATATCTGCTACTCCAGATGTTACTGCATTCAATTTTGTAAATTTATATTTAGTAGTTTCACTTATAACTCTTGCCAGTGATGTTTTTCCACACCCTGGAGGTCCAAATAATATTATACTTGATAATCTATCTGCTTTTATTGTTCTATATAAAATTTTATCTTTTCCTAATATATGTTCTTGTCCTACATATTCATCTAAGTTTCTTGGTCTCATTCTATATGCTAATGGTTTATCAAATTCCATATCTGCCACCTTTCCATTATCTCTTTGACAATGATATTAGTCCTTGCTTTATAATTTCTTCTAATTCTAATGAATTTACATCTATTGTTTCTAATGATTTTTCTATTTCTTTTTTATTATATCCTAACACTTGTAGTGCAGATACTGCCTCTTCAATTTTTTGATTATCTATTACAACTGTTTTTATTTCTTTATTTCCATTTGAAATTGCTTGTTCATTTTTTAGTTTGTCTTTTAATTCTAAAATAATTCTTGCAGCTGTTTTTGCACCTATTCCTGGAATTTTAACAAGCTTTGATGTATCGTTTGTTATAACTGCTAATGCAAAACTTGATGGCTCTATATTAGAAAGTGTAACCAAAGCTGATTTTGCTCCAACTCCACTTACTGATATTAAAAGTTCAAACATCCTTAGTTCTTCATTTGTTTTAAATCCATATAAGCTTATGTCATCTTCTCTTACATGGTAATGTGTGTAGACTTTTACTTTCTCACCTATTTCACCTATGGTGTTTATAGCTGTCTCTCCCATAAATATTTTGTATCCTATTCCAGCAGTTTCAACAACCACATAATTACTTGATTTTTCTTCCAAAATTCCTTTTATATATGCAAACATTATTATCTCCTATCAAACAAATTTTCTTATTTCATTTTACCATATATAAAATTTTTTTCAAGTATTTATTTTATAAATTGTAATTTATCTTTCTCTTTATAATATCACTTTTTCAATATAATTTGAAATTCTATAATTTCATCATTACTTTTTACACAAATTGTTCCATTGTGCAATTCTATTATTTCTTTTGTTATTGCAAGTCCTAATCCTGTACCACCATTATTTGTTTGCCTTGATTCATCTCCTCTGTAAAATTTATCAAATATTTTTTCAAGTTTGTACTTAGGAATAGTAGCTCCTTTATTTTTAAATACAATTTCTATATCATTTTCATTTTCAATCATATTTATTGTAATGACAGTATTTTCATAACTATAATTAATAGCATTTTTTATCAAATTTCCAAATGCTCTCGCTATTTTATCACCATCTGCAATATACATTAAAACTTCTGGTTTATTTATATCTAACTTTAAATATTTTTCTTCTAACATTGGATAAAATTCTTCTATTAACTGTTCTAATAACATTACCAAATCTATATTTGTTTTGTTTATAGGCATATCATTCAAATTGTATCTAGTTATTTCAAAAAATTGATTAGTGAGATCCTCTAATCTCAATGACTTATCAAGTGCTATTTTCATATACTTATTTTGCAACTCTTTAGATATTTCTTTTTCTTCATTAAGTAATGATAAATAACCTATAACTGATGTAAGAGGAGTTTTTAAGTCGTGAGCCATATACATTATTAAATCATTTTTCTTTTGTTCTGCTTCCTTTGCTCTTTTTGTACTTAAAATATATTCATATTTAATTTTATTTAACTTTTCCGAAAATTTAGTCATTTCATTAGGTAATTCTATGTTTTGATTATCTTCATTCAAAATGCTATTTAATGATTTATATAATTTTTCTATATTATCAACTTTCTTAGAAAAAAATCTATATAAAGCAACCACTAAAATAACTATCATGTATAAAACAAAAATAACCTCTTTACTATTAACACACCAATAATATAATTCGTAATTTAGTTTATATAAAGTATTTCCTAAAAAATTCCCTAAAAACCAATCTAAAACTACTACATAGAAAATTATTGCTATAATGTAGTAAACTACAATTCTAAGAGTTAACGGACCTACTAATTTCATTTTTTCTTTAAACAATTCTTTATTTTTCAATTTTATATCCAACTCCCCATACTGTTTTTATAAACTTAGGATTTTTTGTATCTTCCTTCAATTTTCCTCTTATTCTTCTAATATGCACCATTACAGTATTATTATTTTCTAAATATTTTTCTTTCCACACTTTTTCAAATAGTTCTTCTGAACTTACTACATTTCCTCTTTTTTGTGCTAAATATAATAATATATCAAATTCCATAGGTGTTAATTCAACTTGCGTTTCATATAATCTACAAATGTGTTTATCTTGATCTATTTCTAATCCATCTATATAAATAATATTTTCTTCACTTTTTTCATTGTATTTTGTGTATCTTCTATATGCTGATTTTACTCTTGCCATCAATTCTAATGGATTAAAAGGTTTCGTAATATAGTCATCAGCTCCCAAAGTTAAGCCTTCTATTTTATCTCTATCTTCAATTTTTGCTGTTAGCATTATTACTGGAAAATTTAAGCCTTTATCTCTTATTCTTTTACATATTTTAAATCCATCAACATCTTTTACCATTACATCTAAAATAGCAAAGTCTAATTTTTGGCTTTCTATACAATTTATTGCTTCTTTAGCATCGTAAAATTTAAAAACATTGTAATTCTCATTTTTCAAATAAACTTCCACTAAATCTGCAATTTCTCTTTCATCATCTAACACTAAAATATTCATTTTTTCCTCTTTTCTATCTCTTGTATTTTACCATATTTATTTAATATTTTCTATAACTCTTTTCTAATGTAAGGAAATGTTAAGATTTATTTAATCATTTCTTAAAACTTATTTTTTCATTCAGTTCTATAATATAAACATGTTACAAGAAAGAGGAGGAAATTAAATGAAGAAAAAAAGAATAATAATACTTTTGATAATAATTTTAGGAATATATCTATTTTTTAGGAACACTTCATTTAACAACATATCTTATAATTTGAATAGATTTATTTCTAAAATAACTAACTCTTCAGAATATAAAACAATCAAACAAGATTTAAATAAAAATTATTCTGGAATAGGACAAGAAAAAGTAAAAAATAAAGATGGTTATTTCACTACATTTACAACTATTGAAAATCATAAAAAAACATATATTGAGTATAAACAAAATAATGATTCTTCTTGGAGTAATAATCAATATTGGGGTGGCACTATGGCAGAAAATGGTTGTGGTATTACTGCACTTGCAACCATTTTAAGTGGATATAATCAAAAATATACTCCTGAAGATCTTAGACAAAAATATTATCCTGTATTAGATTATGATAAACTTTCAAAAGAATTATCCAATACATTTAATATTAAAAATACAGATTTTTATTATGATAGTGTTCATTTGTCTAAAGAAAAATTACAAGAGCATTTAGAAACCAATAGACCTGTCTTAATTTGTGTATGGAATCAACCTCACGATAATCGTTGGACTACTGCATCACATTATATGGTTCTACTGGCAACTGATGATAAAGATATGGTGTATATTTCAAACCCTAACGGTGGAAAAAATGACAGCAAAAGTTCAGGTTGGTATAAATTTAAAGAAATAACTCCTTATATTGCAAAAGCTTTATATATAGAAAGTTATAATTAAAGACAGTTTTATGCTGTCTTTATCTTATCTAATATTCATAATTCTATCAACTCGACAAATTACAATTTGCATATATTTTATTTTTTTGGTATTATTAATGTATGTAAATGAAAGGATAGTAAAATGAAAAATTATTATGATGAGTTAGAGGTAAGTCGTAATGCTTCTCAAGAAGTTATAAATAGAGCTTATAAAGTTCTTGCTAAGAAATATCATCCAGATACTACTACTGAAGATAAAAATATAGCCGAAGAAAAATTTAAACAAATTAGTGAAGCTTATGAAACTTTATCTAATGAGCAAAAAAGAAAAGAATATGATAAGAATCTAGACATTAGTAATCCTCAAGTTGATGTTGAAGATTATAATAAGCTTGTACACGATAATCAAGTTTTAGCCAATGAAGTAAATAATTTAAGAAGTAAGGTTAATAATGTTTCTAACACTTCTCGTGTTAATCAAAATATTAATAATACTTCTCAACAATATTATAATAATACTGTACCACAAAACAATTATTATAATGAGCAACCCAACATTCATTATACTCGTAGAAAAATTACTTATTTAGATATTTTAAAATTTAGAGTCAAACATTTTCTTAAAAGTATTATTGCATTTATTTTGACTATTGCTTTAGTTTATTTAACTTTTAAAATTTTATTTACTATTCCTTATACTAGAAATTTTTTACTAGAAAATCTAGGTTTTAAATTTTTGTTTAATATTCTTAATTAATTGAATAATAAAAGACATATAGGTTAAATTATACTATTAGTATAATTTAACCTATAACTTTCTGTGAAATATAAAATTGTAATGCTATATTTTATATGTTAGAAAGGATGATTTATATGTCTTTGGATTATTCCATTATTGGTGAAAGATTAAAAAAAGCAAGAATTACTAAAGGATTTACTCAAGAGCAACTTGCAGAAAAAATTGATGTCTCTGTTGCTTTTTTAAGTAGAGTTGAAAGAGGTAAGGCCAAAGTTAATTTAAATAGATTAAATCAATTATGTGATTTATTGGATATTTCTGAAGGAGATGTTTTAACTGGCGTTGGTAGCAATTCTAATAATTATTTGAATAAGGATCTTTCAAATTTATTAGAAGGTTGTCCACCAGATAAATTAAAGCTTATTTATGATATTGCCAAAGTTATAATTAATGAGAAGTAATTTTTATAGTCTTGCATTTCGCTCCATCTTGCGTGATGTAAGACATTTTCTTTTTTCACAAGTTCAAAAGAAAAGTGTTACATCACCGTGTCGCTAGTTAATCATTAATTATAAGCATACATTTTTTAATTTTCTATTTCTTTTAGCATTAGGTCTGCAAATACTCCATATCCCATTGTTGGGTCTGATACTAATACGTGTGTTAGTGCTCCTATCATTTTTCCATTTTGTATTATTGGAGAACCACTCATTCCTTGTATTATCCCTCCTGTTTTTTCTAGTAGTCGCTCATCTGTTACTTTTACTATCATACTTTTATTATTTTCATTGTTGTTTTTAAATATTTTCTGAATTCTTACATTATATTCTTCTTTTTTTCCGTCTTCTAATGTACATATTATTTTAGCATCTCCTTCTTTTATTTCATTTCGTAATGCTACTTTTATTGCTTTTGATGTATCTATATTCAATTCATTTTTGTTATTTATTTTTCCATATACACCAAATCTTGTATTACTATAAACTGTTCCTAAATTTTTAGAATCTTCGATTGTCCCTTCTATTCTTCCTGGATTATTTTCTTCTCCTTTTTTTATGTTTACAATTTCTGCCGTTACAAATTCTCCAGAAGATATCTCTAACATTTCTTCTGTGTCTACATCTTGTATTCCATGCCCTAATGATGCTATTGTATTTGCTGTTTCATCATAAAAACTTAATGTTCCAACTCCCGCTCCTGCATCTCTTACCCATATTCCTAATTTATAAGTATTTTTAGAAGTTTTTACTGGTGTAATTGTTTTTTCTACTTCTTCTCCACCCTTTATATATGTTACATTCATTGTTTTTCCATTTGTTTTACTAACGCATTCTAATAAGTCTTCTGTAGATTCTATCTTTTCATCATTTATTTTTATTATGCTATCACCCTGTTCTATTCCTGCTTCTTCATAAGGTTTATATGTTTTATTATCTTCACCTTTTATTTCACTAATTCCAACAACCAGAACTCCTTTTGTATATAATTTTAATCCAACCAGATCTCCTAATGGAACTACTCTTGTTTCTGGAATTATATTTGCTGTAATTGTTTTTAAATTAACTCCTAGTAAACTTAGATTATATTCTTTTTTATTATCCAAACTATTATTGCTTACTTTATCATCATTAAGTTTAGTAGAAGCTTCTATTGCATCATTACTTTTTTCTTGTATTTTTACTCCTGCTATTGTCTCTAAACTAAGTTCATCATCCTCAAACAAAATTACACTATCTGGTATAGATGTTATATTGGTTACATATGCTAATAATATTAAAAGCAAAAAAATTATGAATAATAATATTAAATTTTTTTTGCTAAAAAAATTTAAATACGGGCGGACAGAGTCTTCCGGCCATACATTATATTGTAGGATCTTATTAAAAAATAAAAACACGGTTATCATCTCCTATTGTTATGATAACCATGTTTTGATTAATTATTAATTAAGTATAAATCTGAAATAATAACATTACCATTACTATCTTTCTTGCAATCAGCTCTATAAGTATTTCCATTATACTTACATGTAAAATAAGAATACTTTGTAACAGTTTGACTTTCTGATGCATCTACAATTGAGAATATCCACATTAAATCTTTAAGTGAGTCATTAAAGTACCAACTTCTATCTTCATCATTATATTTAACTGTAGGAATACTAATTATGTTTGACTTAAATTGTAATTCAGTAATATCTATACTAGATACAAAATAAATTTTACCATTACTATCTTGTTTCCATTCTAAGGAAAATTCGCTTTTATACTTTGCATATATTTTTGTATTAGAATTTATTTCTTGATTAAAGTCAAATTCTTTATTATATTCTTTATCAGCATACCAACCTTGAAAATTATAATGTTCTATTTTAATTTTTTCTGGTTCTGATAATTTTGTACCTTTGTCTATCATTATTATTCTTTTTTCAATTTCATCATAATTTGTTTTTGCATATATTATATCTATTGTTACCTGTTCTTGTAACATAGCATATAATTTTATATTAGAATTAACTGTAATTGTAGTTCCTTTATAATAATCTTCTCCAGAGCCATCTTTTTGTGTATTCCACTTCAAAAATCTATATTTACTGTTTGTGGTCGGTTCTTTATTTATTAAAAATTTACTACCTTCAGTTACCGATTCTGTGTCAACTTTCCTCCAAATATTAATTCTTTCATTTTTTACATAAAACTCTATTTTGTATATTTTCTTATAATAAGGAGTCAATGTTATGTTTGATATAACTTGGTATTCTTTATTTGCTTCCAATATATTTTCTTCATTATTATCTACCTTCCATCCCATAAAGGTTTCATTTTCTCCAAGCATCACATCTTCACCATTAAGAATTGTTACATAATTTCCTTTTTTTATATTTGATATTACTTTCTCTTCATGTGCTCCATCCATATTTGTATACTTATATGTTATTGTATAATATCTTGCATCTACATCATTATACGAACTTAGCAATTTAGTAGTTTTATATCTTTCTCTTGCAAGTGATGTAAAGTATGAAGTTCTAACTTTAGAATTAACCTCATTGTCTCTCACATAATCATATATACTTTTTGTACTTTCTATACTTCCATTGACACACTTATAACAAGCTAACTCATTATGTTTGTAATAATATTTATCTTTTGTTATTACTGTTCCAGTAGCATCCTTTAGTTCATTTCCTTCTTCATCTTTTTGAACCTCTTCATAGCTTTTTTTTTCAAAATCGCCAATTCTATACCCTGTTGTCTCATCTTCAGCTATCTCAGTACATCTGATATCATGATATGAATTTCCATCTGTGAAATATAGTAAGTTTGGATTTACATATTCATTGTTATTTGTGCTACTTACAATGCAATAATTGTTATAAGTTTTAAATCCTAAATTCATACCTTGCACTAATGCTACTATTGAGATATTATTATATATCTTTTTCCATTCTTCTTCATTAAATTTAGGCATTTTATAACTATTTCTTGTTTTGTTTGCATATGCTGTTATTGAAGAATTTAATACATTTTCCATTTTTTCTTTTATTATTTGATTTTTATGCTGTACAAATTTCGAATCTTCTTTTTCTGGATCGTTACCATCTTTTATAGATAAATATCCGTATTCGCTTGATACATTCTTTGAAATAATATATTCATTAAACCATTCAGAAAATGCTATCGCTTCTTTATAATATTCAATAGCTGTACTGTCTTTTTCTGGTTCACTTGAGTTTGAAATTAATTCTGTTTTATCCTCTGATAATGTTGTATATATTAGCTCTTCTTTTTCTTTTATACTAACCCCTTCATATGTAAAATTATCTAATAATGTTGCTTCTTCTATTTTATCATCTGGAGATTTAGTTTTTTTCCAATTATAATTATTACATTTATCTAAATTAATCAAATAACCAGCTTTTGTTATATATGTTCCATCTATAGTTCCTGATACAGCTACATAGTTATCTAATGTATATCTTATTATTAAATCGTAATTACTACAACTTATTTCTTCTGAATAATAAACAAAGTTTCTTAAATTGTGTTTATATCCATTTTTTGTCTCTGAAGGTGCATACATATAGAATCCATCATACATTCCAAAAACCAAAGCTGGTATATATTCTTCTATTGCATCATTATTATATAAGCCTAAATTACATGCATTACTTAGGCTATTTTCAAATGTTTTTACAGACGCTTTTATATTACTCCTTTTATTTTCGGCATTATCTGAGTAATCATCATTCTTACTGTTCATTTCATATGCAAATACTGCATCATGTACAGCTGTATTAACACCTGTGTTATACATATTTTGTTTATTAATTGTTTTTACTTCGTATCCTATATATGCTGAAAGTACTAGTACTATTGGAAGTATTATTATAATAAATATAATTGTTAAGTTTTGTAATTTCATATGTACCTCTTACTTTTAATATAAAAGGGGGTATAAATAAACTTAACCCCCTAATTTTTATTTTTTAGTATCCTGTTGTAACAACAACTCCACTTGCTTGTGCTGCAATTACATAAGATTCATTTCCTGTTATTCCATATAATACATTTTTTATCATTTGAGATATTGTTGTATTTATATTTTTTACAGATACTTTTATATAGTCCCCTTCTTTTAAATAATAAGTTCCATTTTTTACTGTTCCTGTATTAGAATCTATTATTTGTGAAGTATATACTGAATAATATGTTGTATCTCCTATTTTTTGATTATCTGTTTTCTTTCCTGGATTTACATCTTTAACGTCAATTTCCAATTCTATATCATAGCTATTATTAGTTGCTGACAATGTTGATTCTAATTGATCGTAATCATCTTTTGTTAATGTTCCTTTTGCAGCTACTTTGTTTACAAAATTATCTAATGTTGTTTGAACATACATTTGTGATGTATCATCATTTCTATCGGCAATTGCTGCCAACGGAAATATAAACATTAATACTGCTGCTAAAAATATTGCGATTATTGTTGTTAGTGAATCTCCCATTTTTAATCTCCTTTTTATTTTATTATATATACAATTTCTACTGTTGGTAACTCATATTGCTGTAGCAATGAAGTGTCTGCTCCGCTTCCATCTTTTAAATAGTCACTATTATCTATTTCATTTATTACTTCTATAATTGTGTCTGCTCTTTTTAAATAATCATTTAAGTTTTTTCCTTGATATCTTTGATTATTTAATTCATATTCTTCACCTGATATATCTGAATTTATTCTTTTTATTATTTCTTTTTCACTTCCATACCATGGTGCTCCTACTGTTATATTAGTATTTCCATTAACACTAATTTTGTATATTTCTTCTAATTTTTCTTTATTTAGATTTATATTACTAACATATTTATCAGTTGATAATTCTAGATTTTCTTTTAATTTGTCAGCAAAATTTGCCTTAACAGCTTCACCATTTATTTCTGTTCCATCTGATTCTTTTCCAGATGTAATATTATACCATTGTCTTATAACTGATTCTGTATTACTATCAAACCTTGCAATTACTGTTCCATCTGATTTTACAATTGTTACTCCATATTTTTCCAAATTGTATCTATATATTGTAGATATAACGTCATTTGCTTTTACTATTCTATCTCCTTTTGTTGTCATACCTTCAACTGAGCTTTTTCCATTAGATTCAGTGGCAATTGCTCCTGAGCTTATATATAATGTATTTTCTACTTTTGCTGATTCTAAATATTCTTGGCTATCCTGGCTAGTTGTTACTGCATCTGCTGTTTCTTTTGCTTTAGAAAACATGTTAAAACTAGCTGTAAGAGCTATTACAAATATTAAAACTGCTGCTGCTTGTTTTAAAGCTTCAACTGCATTTTCCATAACATGTCTTCCTTTCTTTATATATTATATTTATTTACTTATTGCCGTAATGTAGCCATTAGTATATGTGGCTTTATATAATCCAGCCCCATCTTTTTTAAATTCAACATAATGTTGTTTGTTAACCGCATTTGATGCAAGAACTTTTTGTTCTAGTGAGTTGGCCTGTGCTGCCGATATATTCTTATTTAAAAATCCTGTAAATTGTGTATTAAATGTCGTAATTTCTGTTGCTTGCATTGTTTTTTGTGATGAATCTACAGTTCCTTGTGTTGAATTTAATATTCTTATTCCTATTGTTATCAACAAAATTGCTACTAATACTGCCCCTGCTATTAAAAGTGCTTTTGTTGCATTCTCCATAACTTTTCCTCCTATTATTTTTTATCCATAAGCTAAAACATATTTATTTTATTTATATCTTAGCTTATGGATAAACCATAAGCTATATATTAATTTGTTGCATTATTATTATATTTATCTGTCCATCCATTTAGACTACTTAGTGCATCATTTGCTGAATTAGCAGCTACTCCCGTTTTATTTGAAAGCTGTGTTCCTGTACTTGTGGCTTGTCCAGATACATCTGAGGTTGAATTGAATATTCTCATTCCAAATGCTATTAATAATATTACGATTAAAACTGCTGCTGCAATTAATAAGGCTTTTGTTGCGTTCTCCATAATTTTTTTCCTCCTTTGTAATTTTTTATATTAAATTTGATTACTTACAATCAAAACATTAATAACTTATTTATTCATATTGTTGTGATATTTCAATATATTTAATTTTTTTAGTTTGTTCATGATACTCTATTCTTGTAATTTTGAATTTGGCTGTATTAAAATTTTTTATAAATTCACTTATTCCAACTTTATCTATTGTTTCCATTCTGTAAGTTTTAGTTTTTTCTTTTTCTTCGTTTGTTATCATTACTAATTCAACTATTATACTGTTGGTATCATTTTCTATATATTTGCCATCTTTTTGTTCTAGTCCATTTTGTTTATTACTATTAATGGCTTTGTTCAATATTGTAGCTACATCTGTTCCATAAATATCTTTATTTAAATATTGCTCATATTCATTATTTAACTTTCTTTGTAATGTTATTTTTTTTAGATTGTTCCATATTCCTATAACACATATTATTATTATTGATAATAATATCGCAGAAATAATTATTAAGTTTTTTTTCAATCTATTCTTTCCTTTCTTATTATACTATTTTCATGCTTTTATTGCAATATTTTTTTTATGTTTAGTATTTTTTTCCTTTATTATGATACTTTCTTACTTAAAGTTATCGATTTTATATAACCTGTTTTATCATTATACTCTATAGTAGTTAATTCATATTTATTCTTTAATGTTTCTCCATTCACATCCGAGGTACTTACACTTCCAATAACTGTTACTCCATTGCTATTTGCAAAGTTCGTTATTGTTATTGCTTGTTGTATTGAAAGTTCTTTACCAAGATATCTTGTAAAATTTTCATTAAATTTACTTATTTCTTCTTGATCTATTGTTTTATCATATGTTTTTGAAACATTACCTGTTTTTTGAAAAGTTATTATCATCACTGACATTATTATTATTGCAATTAACACTCCTCCTGCTATCAATAATGCTTTTGTTGCATTTTCCATAGTATTTTTCCTTTCTAATAATCCACTTGTGTCCTATTGTAAACTACCTCTTCAAATTTCATTTTATTTACTCTACCAGATTCATCATATCCTATCTCCATACACTTAAAAGCTCTATTCTTTAGGCCATCCACTGTAACATTTACTTCTGTTGCAGTTTCGGTTCTGGTACTATTATGAAAATCAGTAGTAGAACTAGATAAATCTAATTGAGGATTATCTCCTGTTGTTATATCTAAATCTTTTCCTTTTTTTAATGTTACATTTGTTGTCTTTCCACCTTTACTTTTCACTGTATATTTATAATCCTCTTGTGTAAATTTCACTTTTACATTTACTTTATATGTTGAACTATATACTTTATTTATTATAGTTATTATTTCTGTTCCATAAACATATTGTCCATCATATTTAGTATAATCTTTGTTAAACTCTTCAATTTGTTCTGCTTCTTCTTGTGACATTTGTTGTCTTTGAAATGCTCCTATATTTCCATAAGTCTTCACTAATATTGTTAATATAATTATTGCAATTAGCACTCCACCTGCAATTAGTAATGCTTTTGTTGCATTTTCCATAGTATTTTTCCTTTCGTACTTTTATGTTATAGATGTTTGCATTCCAGAGAATGCACTTCCCATACTTCCTAATCCTATTACTACTAAAGGTATTATTAAATATCCTACAAATAGACATATCATTGGTGCAAAGCCTATTACTTTTCCTATTAAAGCTTTTCTTGATATCAATCTATTGTTTGATTCTTTTCTTTTTTCTTGATAATAGTCTCTTTCTGTATCTAATTCATCAAAAGCTTCTCTAATTGGTATTTTTTCAACTGCTGATTGAAGACTTTCTACAATTCTTATAAAAAGTGGAAATGTTACGTCATTCTTTAATTCCTCTAAAGCTTCCCATGCACCTGCCTCGTAGTTATTAACACATTTAGTTATTGGTTCTTTAAAGATTTTTGCATATCTTTCTAGCCATTCTAGTATAATTTCAACATTTACTCTCTCGATTTTCATTAGCATTACAATAATTGTTTGGAATTGCATTACTTCGTCTTCCATTTCCATTTCACGCATTTTTATCTGGAATTTTAAAAGCCAGATTGGTGACATATATCCTAAGTATGAAATTCCTAATGCAAATACTAATTCTATCCATTTTAAGTATTCATTTCCTATTGTTTGTAATTTTGTATAGATTCTATCTGTTGCATCATCTATATCTTCATCTGTTGCATCCTTAAAATCAGAAGAGGTTTTTATTGCAAGTTTTAATTGTTCTTTTGTTATCTTTTTTCCTTTATATTTATCTAAAAACTTGTTGTCTATTGTTAGTTGTTTCTGAGCTTCAGCTTTTTCAGAATCTGTCATTCCAACAATACTACTACTAGATGACGTGTCTGTGTATATGTAATCTATTGCTATTGCATGAACTTTAACTGCCAACAATAATGACAGTACAAATGCTACTATACAGAATGTGATCCTATTAATATATAACCACTCCATTTTTAACTTTGATGCAGCTCTTTTTAGTAAATCTATTAATTTTCTATAGTCTTTTGTTCCTTTTTTAGGAATAAATAGATCTACTATTTTTTTAATATATGGTTTTTGATAAACCTTTTTTTGCCATGGATTTTCTGTCGATGCAGATTCTATTGAACCATTATCTTTTACTTTTCTTACTAATATAAAACATACCGCTGTTAATATAAGTAATATAGTTTGTACTATAAATCCTAATTTTCCATTATAGAATGATGATGTAAAATCAAAGTTTGATATTGACCATTTTTTTACTGTTTCTATGAATAAGCATGGTACTATAGATATGAAAGATAAACTTTGAAACACATAGTCTAATTTATCTCTTTTCAATATTTCTATTTGCATTTCTTGTGTTATATTATTTATATTTTTTAAGTATAATGAACCATCGTCATCTATTCTATCACCAAATTCTTTTGTTAAATATGATATACCTGCAAATTCTTTTAAGTAGCTATTGGGAGCAATATCATAATATTTTTCTAACTCTGTTTCTGGATCATCAGATATTAATATTTCATATATTTTGTCTGCTTGTCTTGATACTTCTTTTTCATCATCTTGTGCTACTTGATATATAGCCTCTTCTACCATATTTGTTTCATGATATGCATGTCTTATTTCTGAGAAAAATTCTATTTGTTCTCTTAATATTTTATTATCTAACTTATCTACACTTCCACTTATTAATATTTCTGCTATGAATACTTCAAAAATTAATAATATAAACATTAAAAGTGTATTTGTATGTGCTACATATATTATTATAAATGTTAATGGCACAATTATCGCAATCGCCTTTGTTAAATATGCAGCAGATTGTTTCCTTGTCATATATTCATCATCAACATTTAGTATTTCTAGTCTTCTTCTTAATTTTGCTAGATATCTTTTTATAAATGGTATTTTTGTGTAAGAAACATATAATTTTTGATACACTATATCCATTGAAAAAGTGTGCTTTTCTGTACCTTTTTTCAATTCTTTTGCATATTTCATAGCTGCTTTATTTACTGATCTTGATAATATAAAATACCATATCATTATCCCTATCATTCCTATACCTGCTACTGTTATTATTATATAGAATAATGAATCGCTCATATGTTTCTCACCTCCTATTTTAAATATCTAAAATTTGATTTTTTGATTTTCTTCCTCTTTTTTTAGGTGTTGGTGTTGCTGAAGTAGTTACTGTTTGAAGATTGTCTGCATATGTTCCCCAGTTTTCTTCAACAAATTTGTCAAATTCTTCTTGGTCTGTTTCATCCATATTTGATCTCATTTCTCTTAAGTTTTGTTCTGAGATTTTGTTTGTTAACACATATCCATCATTTACATATTCCATTATATTAACATATCTGTATGTTTCTCTATCTGTAATTTTTGTAAAATAGTTTGTTGCATTATCTAAGAATTTATCCAATTTTCCTTCTAACGTTTTTTCATTTCTGTGGTCAAAAGTATAATTATTTTTATTTTCTACTGGTATACATTCTGTTACTCTTTCTATGTATCTTCTACCTCTAAAGTCTTTTACTAAGTGAATATCAAAGTTTAATACTTGTATAACTTGTTCTTCTGCTGTTTTTTCGTCCTTGAACACACCTGTTCTTAACATTGAGTTTCTAAGTGCTGTTACTAGGTTTGGAAATGTTTTAGCATGGTGAGTAAATAATGTAAATTTAGATGCTACTTGAGCAGCTTGTATCATCCAAGATGCTACAGGGTCTGTTGCAACCTCTCCGATTATATTAACAGAACCGTCAGTTTTCTTTTGAACGTCCAAACCTTCTTGTCCTGAAATTGTATCTGTTTCTCTAAATGTTAATATGTTTCTTGTTGGATATATTTTTCTTAAGTGCAACTCGAACGCTGTTTCTTGAACCCTTATATTCATTGTTTCATATATGTTTTCTATCATACCCATAAGCATTGTTGTTTTACCACAACCTTGCTCACCAGTTAATGAAATTATTCTTGCACCTTTTACTAAATACTTTAACAAGTCGATTGCTTTTTCTTTTCCTTCACATGTTATCAATTGTTCTAGAGTTGCTCTCTTAACATCAAACTTTCTTACAAAGAATGCCCATGTTTCTGAGAAACTAGGTCTTACAACAACAACACGAGATCCATCTTTCATTTCATTTATTTTATATCCGTTTGTGTCAGATAATTGTCCTGGGTTATTATATTTGTATATATTTTGGCATACTCTTTTTAATTCACTTTCTGTTCCGAATGATAGGAATTCAAGTCTTATTGATTTACCTTGGAAGAATATCCATATACTATCACATGCACGTGGCACTCTATTTTCTAGAACTTGATTCAAATAATCTCCTTCTGTTTGTGCTACTTGGCTTAAGAATGATTCTGGTAAACCAGAAACTCCTCCTGATACGCCATCTATATTCATATCTCTTACTTCATCTATGCTACTGTAACCTTTATAATGTTGATAAATTCTTTGAGTTACTATATTTAATTTATCTTGGAATGTTAGTTGGATTTGTTCTTTATCATATATCTCGCTAATTTCTTCTTTTGTTATAACATAACAAGGTTTTGCTTCTCCTTGTAGATATTTTAGTGTTGCCAAATCATACTTTTTAATTAATTGAGTTAGTGCCTCATATCCAAATTCTTTCTCATATGTATAAATTAAAACATCAAATTTATCTTGAGCTGTAAGAAGTGATGGCACATCAAAAGGTATTGCTTTTGAAATATTTATCTCTGTTACTCCATATTCTTGTAATAGTAAATCATATATTAATGTTTTTACATATTTTTTATCATTTACATCACCATATGTACAACCTTTTAATGCTTTTTTCAATTCATATTTTTTATTTTTTCTTCTCTTTAATTCCTCTTCTGACAATCCTATATCATATAAGTTTACCTTTGTTATTTCATCTAATCTTTTTTTAACAAATGCTGTCATTTTATCTAATGTATATGTTTTTTCATCAACATCTATTTTTTCTTCTACTTCAGCATTTTGTTTTTTTTGTATTGATTTTAATATTATAAAGGCTGTCATTATTATAACTGCTAATATTAACAAAATATTAATAAACATTTAGGATTTCCTCCTTATCTTACATTCTCATTCGTAGTTCTTTATATCTAACTAATATACCTTCTGATAATTCTTTTGCTTGTTTTAATAAATTAACATTTTCATCTTCTGTCTTCATTGTTCTTATTCTTAATAATAGTTCTGCTAATTGTCCTTCCATTGATGCTTCATACAACATTGTATTGTATGGAATATTGTAAATTGGTTGTTTTTTCCATACTGTTCTATTTAAGTTTTTTATGTTATATTTAGATTTTTCATCGTATCTACAAATATTCCATATAATTTTATATGCATTGATATATTTTTGCATTTCTTTTATCTTGAAAAATTTTTCTAATGTTTTAGTTCCTTGTTCAGTATTTAACACTATTGCATCAGACATATCTAATATATCTAATATTGTTTGATACTTTAAACCTTTTTTTAAATCCACAATTACTTGATCATAATATTTCGTTGCATTTAATATAATAGATTTAAATCCTTCCATTTGTTCTTCTGGTGAAATTTCTTTATTTGTTGATGCATACAAAATCTCTAATCTGTTTTTCCAAATAATCTTGGTATAATCCTTAATCAATTCTGGTGTTACTCTATTACTCTGTGCCATTTTTAATAGCCCATTTGTTCCAGTATCTAGATTCATTTGAGGTTTTGATATAATTGTTTTTAAAATTTCTTTATTAGACTGTTGCGCTCCAAAGCAATCTTCCATTGTATCATCTTGCATATCTGCACAAATTAATAGAACTTTATAATTATGTTCCATTGCCATGGCTGATGCCACTGCTGAAGCAGATACTGTTTGACCTATTGATTTTTCACTATTACTCCAAAATGTTACTACAGGCATTGTTATCCTTCTTTCTCAATATTTTTCATTACTCTTCTTAAGTTTGCTAAATCTATATCTGGCATTATATTTGTTATTAAATATTCCAAATTTTCTCTATATGCAGGTGTTAAGTTTTTCATTCCAACTTTATTTGCTTTTTCATTTTCCATCATAACTTCTAAATCATTTGTCTCATATGGAAAATTTATTATTTCTTCATTCCATTTTATTTTATATCCTAATGCTAAATATTCTAAATAATATACGTCTTCTTGTGTTAATTTACTAGAAAATAATATTTTTGATAATTCTATTGGTTGTTGTATTTTACTTATTGCCTCCAAACCTTTTCTTATAGAATACATATCAAATGATGTTACAAAGAAATCTTTTATAGTTTCTTGGTCATGGAATCTTTCAAATCCTTCTATTGTATCAATATTAACAAGTGCATAATCATAACTCATTTTTTTATTTTCTGTTTGCCCTATATATCTTTCTATTTCTTGGTAAGTTTCAAATCCAACTGCTATATCTATACTTTCAAATCTAGTTATATATGATTTTGTTGGGCTTATTACTGGTACTATATATTTAGATTTTTGTTCCAATGTTGTATCTACTATAACTACTTTTTTTCCCAACATTGTTAAAATTTTTGATATATATAATAATAAATCCAATTTATCAAAAGCGCCTATAAATCCTATATTTTTCATTTGTTCCTTTCCTCCCGTTGGTCGTCATCCGCACTTCGAAATTTATTTCATAAATTTCGAAGCTGCGACATCTCTATAAAAATGTGGTCGTTGACGCATGAGATAGCGTCTCCTACACTTAATTAGCTGAGTTTAATGTTCCAAAATATGCTTGTCTTGATTCTTTTAAGCTTTCAATTTCTTCTTTAATATTTTTTTCTAAATTTTCTAATCCTGTTTCACTATATTTTCCTAATTCTGCATCGATTTTTGCTTTTCTTATAGCTTTGAATTTTTCTGAAAGTCTTCCTGTTCCATCTTGTAATTGTGATGTTATATTATCATCATTTAGCATTAATGCTCTTACTGTGTCATTTGGAGAATAAGTTGTTACTGCTGCTTCTTGTGATCCTGGGTCTGTATATTTTGTAGCATATAATTTTGAACCTGCCATTGTATAATACTCTACTATTGCATTGCTCATTGCTAATATTTCTTCTTCATTCATTTTTAACCATACTGTTGTATCTGTTGCTTTTTGAACACTTTTTTTAGAAGCAACTATATAGTCTCCACCATCTGATAATTGAAGTCTTATATCTATAAAATCTCCAGCGACTAAATCTGTTGGTAATGTAATCATGTTATATTGTTGTTCTCTTAAATCTTTTGTTAATTTTTCATTTTCTTGTGTTAACATTGAGTTTGATAATACTGTTCCAGCAGATAAATCAATTTTTGCTACTGCTGTACCATTTATGTTTCCAATAGCATCTGTTGGTGCTATTGCTTTATTTACAGTTTGTACTGAATAATCAGCTGCTGTTACTGTACTTCCTGATTTAATTTCTTTATTTAGAACTATTACTTTTATTGTTCCTTCTTTGCTAGTTGCTACTGAACCTGCTTTAGAAGTTAAAAACATATATAGTACTACACATAAAACTAATCCTATGATTAAACCTATAGCTAGTCCTCCTAATAAAGAATTTCTTTTTTGTTTTTGAATTGGATTTGTTACCATTTGTCTTTCCTCCTTAACAATTTTCACTGATAAATATATAAAAATTGCATTATACTACATTTAATAATATTGTACAATAAAACCCGACTCAAATCAACAAATCGAGTCGGGTCGTAACACAAAATTAATATAGATGTAATACAAATGTAATATTAGCTATATGTACTTATATATAGCAATTTTAACGCCATCAGAATTATTGTCTTCAGTAATAAAATCTCCTATATTATTTACTGCTAGTGCACTGTTCCCCATAGCTATTCCTATACCAGCATTTTCAACCATTTTCTTATCATTTATATTATCTCCAATGCAAATAACTTCTTCTTTTTTTATTTGTAATTTTTCTGTTAAAAATTCTATTGCATTCCATTTATCAACATTCTTACTAGATATCTCTGTATAGAAATATTCTACATCTATTTCTTCTGTTCCTATTCTAATTTTCTTTCTGGACATATGCTCTACATCTAATACTTCAACTCCTCCAATCATTTTTAATTTTTGGATTATGTTATTGAAAATTATTTTGCTCTCGTCGCATATTATAATTTTTAATATGTTTAATTTATTGTCTTTTGTATATTGATATAAATCATTTACAACCTCTATATTCGTCTGCTTTTCTAATGCTTTATGCGTATTTTCACTATTAAACACTTTTACATTAAAATTTAGACTTTCTGTTATAATTCCTTTATCTGTATACAAATTTAAGAATATGCTATTGTCTTTGCATATTTGAATTATTTTTAATGCTTTTTCTTGTTTAATAAATTTTTCATATATATTTTTTTCTTGTTTAATAATAAATCATTAGGTAATTTAATTTCTAATTCTATTCCATATAGCTCTTTAATCGATTGTCGTATATTTTCTGCAATCGCAATAATTATTTATCCCTAAATTTAAGCTAATTTTTTCCATTGTTTTTGGATCTCTTCCAGATGCTAAAACAACTTCTACATTGTTTTTTAAAGCATACTCTATCGCTTCTCTATTTCCTTGTGATATTTCCCCATATGAATTTAATAGTGTTCCATCTAAATCTATTGCAATTAATTTATACATTTTTTCCTCCGTATATCTTTCTCATTTTTATTATATATTTAAATATATTTTTGTCAATGGAAACAAAAAAATAAATGCAAACACTTTTGTGTCTCCATTTATTTTTTTATTATTCTATTGTTACATTTGCATCTATCGGTACAATTTGAACAAAAGTATTTCCATCATTTACTTTTATTTCATTTCCTTCTAAATCTTTATAAACTGTTTGATCTCTTCTTGATGATTTATAGCATTTTATCTTTATTGCCTTTCCATTAGTTATATAATATCCGTCCAATGTTCCTACATTGGCTAAGTTTTGTCTATCTTTTCCTGAACCATCATTTAATTGAGAATTTTTAGCAAACGTTATAATTATATTTTTAGTTTTTACTTCTTCTTTTGTAGTCCAATCTTTTTGTAATGTTTTGTTATAATATCTCGTATATTTCTTTGTTTCTGTATCATACTTGTAGCTTACAGAATATGTCTTTGAATACGGAAGTTTTATATTTGTTGCATCTATTCCGTCACTTAGTTCAAACTCTTTTGATGTATAATTTAATACACTTTTTTTAGTTGATGTAGTAGCATATCCTTTTCTTTTTGCTATTTCTAATATTTTTTTAGTTGATGTTACAACATTGTGTGGAGAAGTTTTATCTTTCACTCTCCAAAATGATGAAGCACTCTCGTATATTCCGTTTATATTATTTACAGATAATGTTGATATGTCTGATTTTGCTTTTGGACTCCATCCATAGTGAACATATATCGCATCATTTTCTAGTGCATAGTCTAAAAAGTAATGTCTAGAGCTTCTTATTGGTCCTATTTTGTCTAAATCTTTATTTTTAAATAGTGCCATCATTCTAGTTTGTTGTCCTTCTACTATTATCTCATATACCATATATGCATCATTTAATCCTGCTTGTGGTCTTGCACTTCCAACATTGTCTATCATCACTGCTATAGGTCTTTCCGTTCCAGAATAAGTTTTTATTTCTTCTTTTGGCTCTTCTTTCAATATTCCAGCTAATATACTATTGCCATTTTCTGTTTGTTCATCCTTACCAAGTTTTATTTTATATACTAATAAAACTGCTGCTATTATTATTAACAAAACAAGTACTATTACCAAACCTTTTGTTTTTCCTGTGTTCTTTTTACCCATAATAAATCCCCTTTAAAATATTTTTAAAAATACTCCTGCTATTCCATATATAAGTAATGCTACAGTCATTCCTGTTATACCACCAACTATAACTTCTTTTAAGGTTCTTTTCTTAGTTTCAACTCTACTTTCACCAATTAAGATTGCCATTACTAATGATAATGTTAACACAACTATATTGTCTGTTGAAATCCAAATTATTGTATTTGCTGCAAATGCTATTGCTGTGGCTCCACTTGGCATAAAGTTATTTTTTATTAACTTATGCTTATTGGTTGTACTAGCCGCTTTTAAAGTAACTACCAATATGATTGTTATAAATATTCCTACAAAAGCTAAGTGTGTAGGTGATTCTGCAATATTCTTCACAAAATTCAATCCTATATCTGCTATCTTATCAAAAAATAAAAAATATCCTACTATTAAAGCATTTATAGCCGCTATAACAACTGCTCCTGCTCCTACATCCTTAGCAATTTTTGCTTTTGGGTGATATAAATCAGTATACAAATCAACTACTGTTTCTATTGCTGTATTAATCATTTCTGCAACAATAATCAAAATTACTGTAAACATTAGACATAAAAATTCTGCTCTTGTTAGATTAAAAAGCAGACTTATTATCATGACTGCTATAGTAATAACTAGTTGTTTCTTTATATTTCCTTGTGTAGTAACTGCATATATAATTCCATTAAAAGCATTCTCCCACGCCTCTATAAAACTATCGTTTTTTAATTTTTTTTCTTTTGCCACATTCTTTTCTTTTACTTCTTTGTTGTTTTCATTTTCCATTTCAAATTTTCCTTTATCTAATTATATTTAACTGCTCTAAGACATTCTCTTCTTTCTCTCTCATTTCTTTTTTTTCTTCTTCTGTCATATGATCATATCCCATCAAATGATAAAAGCCATGGATAGTCATATATGCCAATTCCCTTTCAAAGCTATGTCCATATTCTTCTGCCTGTTCTTTTACTCTATCTATTGAAATTATAATATCTCCAAGAACATCAAAAACTTCTGATTTAGTTTTCTTTATTTCATTAATTTCATCTTTTTCGAACATTGGAAATGATAACACATCTGTTTCTTTATCTATGTTTCTATATTCTCTATTTGCTTTTCTTATATTTTCTGGTGTTGTTAAAATAATATTTATATAAATATTAGACTTGTCCAATTTTTCTATTTTAAAAGCTTTTTCTAATACTGAATCTATAGTATTTTTATAT